>JBDSRT010000265.1:0-8021 GCA_039929165.1 Ginsengibacter sp. | reverse complement strand
TCATGATGATCTGCATGGAGATCAGTTCACCGGTGGTTAATACCTTACGAAAGATGAGCCAAAGCAGGATGAAAAGAATAGATTGCTTCAACAGGTTCAATGTTATGCCTTGCAAAAAAGTAAGCGTCCTAACTTTCTTTACTTTGATCATTTCAAGATCAAAAATGCTTTGTGTAAATGTTTTTAGCCGCCTGATCTCGGGATATGTCAGTCCCAGACTTTTTACCAGTTCAATGTTACGTAGCGACTCGGTGATGTTACCGGACATAACTGCGTTCTGCCGGAATATTTTTCGTTGAATTGTTTTTATTTTCTTACTTAATAAACCTGTAAGACCGCCAAGAAATACAACACCAACCAGGAAAACCGGTATCAAAGCCCAATGCTTAGTGATTGCATAATAAATGAGAAAGCCAAGGCCTACAACCGTTGAAAACAGTATGTTTATAAACTGACTTAAAAAGGTTTCTGTGTCACGTCTTGTTTTTTGCAGAATAGATAATGTTTCACCACTACGTTGTTCTTCAAATTCCTGGTAAGTCAGGCGGAGCGTTTGCTTAAGGCCATCATCAAAAACACTTTTACCAAACTTTTGTACAACCAGTCTTAAAACAAATTCCTGGAACGTCTTTGCAAGTTTTGCAGCGATCGATACTGCTACAGCCAAGCCTAATAAATAAAGCACACCTGTTACCAATTCCTTTTCTGTTTTATTGCCGGGATGCAAAGCAAAATTGTCCAATATTTTTCCAAAGATGACGGGATCTAAAAAAGTAAGCGCCTGCGCAACGGTTGCCAGAATCATTGAGAGTATAGCCAGTCCTTTATAAGGTTTTAGATATGTCCAGAGAACTTTCATAATAAACGTAATTGCTTAAAGTTAGTAAACCTTGTAAACGAGTGTGTTCTGAGAGAAGAGCTAAGCTTATGTCATGACATCAACCCGGTAAGTGTATATAAAACAACTAGTGAGAGATTTTGTTAAGCAGGGCTTTACTAGCAAATCACTTTTTTACCGGCGCTGCAGGTCTTTGCAGATACTCCTTGTGTTGATCTGCATAGGCTTTAAGTGTAGTAATGCTGGCATTAAATTCAAAGCCAATAAGAATTACAAGGCAGTTAATAAAGATGGTGACCATTAAAACAATGATAGTACCGATGGAGCCGTATAACACATTGTATCTGCCAAAATTGTTTACAAAGGCTGAAAACCCGATGGTTGATATAACGCTTAAAAAGGTTGCCAGTAGGGCACCAGGTGATAAGAGTCGCCAGCGCTTATACGTTTTGGGAGCATATTTATATATCAAAGCAAACGTATAAAAGAGCAAGGCAAAAATTAAAACCCATCGGCCATTTACAATAAGATTTTTGAGAAAGGCTGACTTAATACCAATGAAATTCAGCACAGCGCTTTGCGCTAACAGTAACAACAAACAAGCCAGCACAAGTGTAAATAACATACAGGTTAATTTGATGGCTGTCCATCTTTTTTGTAATCCATTTCTTTTTTTAAAGCCGATATAATTTTTATCAAAAGATCTCATCACACCCATGATGGCATTCGAAGCAAAAAATAAAGACAAAATAAATCCGAACGAGATAAGGCCGATTCTTGCATCATCTATAAATGAATCTATAAAATTGATGATGGTATGATCATGCATTTTAGATGGAGTGACGTCATCTATCAATTGATGCAACTGAATTTTCAAATTTCGTTTTGAAACAAAAGGAAGACTCGGAATAGCAGTAAAAAGAAAAAGACAGGTAGGAGGGATGGACATGATGAAATTAAATGCAATGGCTGAAGCCCTTTCGGTAAGATTGGAAACTTTTAACTGCCTGAAAAAATATCTTGCCACATCAAACAATGTCATGCCTTCAAAACCTGGCCATATCCATTGCTTACTTTTCTTTACAAAAAAATAAATTGGATTGGTAGTTAGTATGATCCTTTCAAATTTTGTCAAAACACTACATGTTTTATAAAATTAGGCTTAATAGATGCATCAATTACTATTGACAACACTGTCCTGATTTATACCTTTCGCTTTTATTAAACTATCCAAAGCCTGCTGATATGCTTTTGCAAAAACTTTATGTTGATCGTATGTCACAGCGAAATTAGATGAACCCGAAAAATCTGGTTTTGCTACAAAAAATATGTAATCTGTTTTAGGAGACGTCAACACAGCATCCAATGT
Source organism: Ginsengibacter sp. (assembly GCA_039929165.1). Taxonomy (GTDB): domain Bacteria; phylum Bacteroidota; class Bacteroidia; order Chitinophagales; family Chitinophagaceae; genus Ginsengibacter. Next base: position 5,814 of record JBDSRT010000265.1, on the reverse strand, counting down.
TTTAATTGATGGTGTACAAATTGGTCCCGGCGGTAAGCCTGCGTTAATGTAAGTATTATAAGGTGACTGTACATTGAGATGTTTAAAATAAATTCGTTTTAGACTAAAATCATTCATGGCAAATTTCACCGTAGGATCAGCCGCCAACCGCATGCCTTTGTTGAGCCTGTTTATATATACACTTGCAATTTTTCCTTTGTCTGCGGCTGCGTTTGTTTCTTCTTCAACAATTGAAGCCAGTGTATACACTTGTTTTGGTGAAAGCCCATGTTGCTGCGCCTGCTTTGTTCTTTCAGTACTCCAAAAGACTTTGTTTTCGGTTTCGAGCTTTTTAAAAATATTTGAGACCGTTGTGTTCCAATAAAACTTGTATGTATTTGGAATGACAAGGCTTAGCAAAGTGTTGCTATCAACATTAAACCGCATTAGCGAATCCGGATTATGTATGAAACCAACCACATCAGATGAATCAGCTTCAAAGTTTTCACGCAGTTTTTTTATGAAATCATCTTTTGTTCTAAGTTTATTGATTACCAGGTTAACAGGTTGCTGTTGCCCTGCTCTCAACATTTTTATTAGGTTTAAAATATTTGTACCCGGTTTAATAAGATATCTGCCGGCTTTTACATTTGACGGATACTTTAGATAACCGGCCACCTTATCAAATACCTGTGGATGTTGTATGATGTGTAAAGCTGTAAGCCTTTGCTTTACTTCCGGGTAGGTTGAGCCGGTCTTCACATAAAAATATTTACTCTCCGGCTGAACTACGGTCGGCCCGATAACAAGCCATGCCATATAACCTGCCACCGCCAATATGATTATAAAAACAAGTGGAATAATTTTCTTCATCTTATGATTTCCAAACCTCTATAAAATAAAATGCCCCGCCTTTATATGAGACGGGGTTATAAAATTAAGCTTAAATTATTTTTGACTATCCTTTACAGGATTTGCTGGTGCTGTCTGCAATGGAACAGTGTTACTCTTTGTTGCCGGTGCAGTAGCCGGTGCAGAATTTAGTAAATCATCTCTATCGGAGCCGCTTGATTTTGGTATGAACAAAGACGACGTTATGCAAAGCGCTGCAACTATTGTAGCGAACAACCAGGTACCTTTCTCCAACACGTCAGTAGTTTGCTTAACTCCCATAATCTGGTTGCCAAAACCACCAAATGATGCGGACAAGCCACCGCCTTTAGGATTTTGAATCAATATAATTAGACCAAGTATTAATGAAGCCAGCAACACTAATATTCCAAATACTATTAACATTTATGCCTGTTTTAAACTTTGAATTTTGGCTGCAAAGTAAGCGCTTTCAGCAGGATTTTTCAAACTTAATTTTTGATAAATTTCAAGTGCCTGTAAACGTTTGCCCTGCCTGGTAAGAACTTCGGCCATTGCTTCTGTTTCCACACCAGCGGCTTCATTTGAATGCTCTGCGATACTTTGAATGATTTTGTCAGTATTCTCAGACTGCAGTTCCAATCTTTGGGTGTGAACTTTTTTCATGCTCTTTAACCAATCAGTAAAGCTTTTTAATTGGGTTCCCAATTTATCAGTCGACGCTGTTTCGTCTGTAACTTTTATTCCCTGAGATAAAAAATAATCGACTGTATGTAAAGGTTCGATAGGTACTACAAGCTCTCCGAGAACACTACCGTCAAGAGAATTAATTTCCGGTAAAACAGCTGCATGTGCAGAGATATCGCTTGTGCCGTATCTTTCTAATATATTGGTTACTAAATTCTTATCGTGGTTATCGTCATTTTTTTGTTTGATAGCGATATTACCTTGAAAAAGGTTCGCATTGAAGGCATACAAGGCTGTTCTATCTTTAAGTAGAACCAGATTTTGATTATTATACTTTTGTATTCGGTTGAACACTTCCGCATTTGCTTTCGTATAAAAAGGAAATTTTGACACCACGCCGGCAAGCTGCTCATCCGGTAAATATGTCCAGTCGATGGATTTGTTATTTGTATTTACCGATTGCTTTTGCATATTTAATTTCCTTATTACCAGTTTGAGAACACCTTATTAAAAATTTCGTCAACAAGATTTTTGATGATCTCGGGAGCCAGGCGTTGTTCAGCTTGCGGTAAAGATAAACTTGCCTCAAAGTCATAATTGCGGGTAAAGTCGGTCTCTATATCTTTTGTTTGGTCTAAGGTATTTTTAAAAACTACATGAAACGATACATTTAGCCGATTAGTTGTTGCATTTTGATTGGCGATACCTGTCGTGGTTACACTGTAATCTGACAAATATCCGCTAATATCGTAATGCGCATCATCGCTGTTAGTCTGGCGAAGCCTTGTTTGGCCAATTATCTTTTGTTTTAATTTTTCTGTGACCTGCGGTGTGATGGTAGGGTTCACATACCTGGCTTTGTTTTCCAGGTAGCTCACCCTGAAAGTTTTTACTTCCTGCGGAATAGGAGAGGCATCTTTAGTACCATACTTACAGGTGGCAAATGTGCAGGTAAATAAAATCAGCAAGCTGGCTAACGTAAGCCGAAGACTTTTAGTTGCTCTATTCATCAGGAGTACAGTGTGATTGTAAATATAGGATTCTAACTATTTACTATTCGTTAATATCGTACTCCTTCAGCTTGCGGTATAAGGTTCTTTCACTAATGCCAAGGTCAAGCGAGGCATCCTTTCTTTTTCCCCGGTGTTTCTTTAGCGCTTTAATGATCAGTTCTTTTTCTTTGTCAACTATGCTGAGACTTTCATCAACCTCTTCATGTTGTTGAATGCCGTTGTTGTTATTATTTAGAACAACTGCTTTAGGCGGCTGCATCAAAGCTGTTGAAGCTTCAGGTTGGTATTGCGGAAGCAGGGTATCGTTCTGATAGCGTACTTTTTCTACCGGCGGATTTTGAATAAGGTCATAGAACATCTTCTTCAATTCATTTACATCTTTCTTCATATCAAAGAAAAGCTTGTAAAGAATTTCACGCTCGTTAGCAAATTCCTTTTCATTTGGGCTGCCATTAGCGGCGTAGGCAAGCACCGGCAAGCGTGAGTAATTATTATCGGGTAAAAACTGCTTAAATGCGGGCCCTGTGATTAATTTATCCTGAGAGAGCACTGATATCTGCTCAGCAATGTTTTTAAGCTGTCTAACATTTCCGGGCCATGGATAATTTATAAGTATGGCCCTGGCGTCATCGTCCAGTTGTACGGTTGGAGATTTGTAACGATCTGCAAAATCTACTGCAAACTTTCTGAATAATAAAGGAATATCTTCAGGCCGGTCTCTAAGTGACGGAACCCTTATAGGCACAGTGTTTAAGCGATAATAGAGGTCTTCCCTAAACCTGCCGCTTTGTGTAAACTCCAGCAAATCTTTATTGGTAGCTGCAATCACACGCACATCAGTTTTTTGAACTTTAGAAGAGCCAACCCGGATATATTCACCGGCTTCAAGCACACGCAGCAAACGGGCCTGCGTACCAAGCGGCATTTCGCCTATTTCATCTAAAAAAATAGTACCACCGTTAACTGTTTCAAAATAACCTTTACGGCTATCTACAGCCCCGGTAAACGATCCTTTTTCATGGCCAAACAATTCTGAATCTATTGTCCCTTCAGGAATAGCACCGCAGTTAACGGCTATAAAGGGATTATGTTTTCTATTGCTTAAGGCATGAATGATCTGAGAAAAAACTTCTTTACCAACACCACTTTCGCCGTTAATTAAAACACTTAGGTCCGTATTGGAAACCTGTATGGCTACATTCAGTGCATGATTCAATGCGGGTGAGATACCTATAATACCAAATCTATTTTTTATTGCCTGTTGATCCATTATGATTACAATTGATTGATGAAAAGTGCTCTAGCCAACATTTATTAATTGAAGCACTTTTAATTTTGTTCATTCCCGATAAGCGTGCCGGCCGTACATGAAGTGATAAGCACATTGGCATAACTTCCTTTTTGCAGGCTGTTATCGCTTTTTGGAAACACAACAACTTTATTATTATCGCTTCTGCCTGCCCAATGTTCATTGCTTTTTTTTGAGTCACCTTCAATTAAAACTGTCATCACTTTGCCAAGTTCCTTCTGCATGTTATGTAAAGATTGAATTCGATGCAGTGCCACTACCTCCTGTAATCTTGTCTTCTTTAGTTCTTCAGGTATGTCGTCTTTATAACGTCTCTCGGCAAGTGTGCCAGGTCGTTCAGAATAAAAATACATATAAGCAAGATCATAATTGCAATACTCCATCAAGCTTATCGTGTCTTGGTGATCTTCATCAGTTTCTGTACAAAAGCCTGTAATAACGTCGGTAGAAATACCGCAACCGGGAATCAGTTCACGAATGCGATCAACCTTAGCCATATACCATTCCCTGGTATAGGTTCTATTCATTAGTTGTAGTATCCTGCTGCTGCCGCTTTGCACCGGCAAATGAATATAATTACAAATATTATCGTTTGCCGCTATCGTATGTAAAACTTCATCTGTTATATCTTTTGGATGAGACGTTGAAAATCTCACTCTTAGCAAGGGAGATATTTCAGCCACAGCTTTTAAAAGGTGTGTAAACGTAACCGGCGGATGATCAGCTAATGTACCATCTGTTGTTACAGCCAAACCATTTTGCGAACCTTCATGCCAGTAATAGCTATCCACATTTTGCCCGAGTAGAGTCACTTCCCGAAAACCATTTTCAAAGAGATCGCTGCATTCATTAATAATTGATTGCGGATCACGACTTCGTTCACGGCCTCTTGTAAAAGGCACCACGCAAAATGAACACATATTGTTACAACCGCGCATGATACTTACGAAAGCTGTAACGCCATTACTGTTTAAACGAAGTGGTGCAATGTCGCTGTAAGTCTCATCCCGGCTAAGTAAAACATTTACACCTTTCTGACCGGCTTCTGCCTGCTCCAGTAAGCCCGGCAATGACTTGTAAGCATCGGGCCCAACAACTATATCAACTAATTTTTCTTCTTCTAAAAATTTCGATTTCAGCCGTTCTGCCATGCAACCCAATACGCCTACCAACAAGCCTGGTTTGCTTCTTTTAAGCGATCTGAATTCGGTTAATCGCTTGCGAACTGTCTGTTCCGCTTTCTCTCTAATGGAACAGGTATTTAGTAAAATAACGTCAGCCTCAGCGGGCATAGTGGTGCCACCGAAACCGTTGCTGTTTAATATTGAGGCCACTACTTCACTATCCGCAAAATTCATTTGGCAGCCATAGCTTTCTATATAAAATTTTTTATCAAGATGAGTTAGTTGTAAAGGAACCTGCAAAGCTTCACCCTGCCTGCTCTCGTCATGAATTTTATGTAAACCTTCTACAGACATCTAAAAATTTAAGTTGGCAAAGATAATCTATAATAACACTCAGTGACAGTATGACATTCTGAAGATCAATGACAATTGAAAGGGAATACTTGAATAGTGTGATTAACTTATAAGAAAAATGACGACAAAACTGATTTGCGAGTTTTACAAATCTGGATTCGATTATTTATGGTCTACCATTTTAATGGACAATCTTTTTGCCAGCCAACTATCTTTTATTGGGACAATCCAGTTTTTTTCAAGCTCATTTTTGGTTTGCACTGTATTATTAAAGTATAAAGTAGCCGCAGAAAGGAGATCATTATTAAATGCATTTTGAAGTTGAGAAAGTGGCACCTGGTGAATTTTTTCATTCACGAGAAAGGCTAGAGTCTGCCGGTTAAACAATTCAATACCCAAATCCTGTTCGATATTTTTCATTAGTCTTACAGAGGTGTCGGTACTGCAGCCGCTAACACCGCTCTGTCTTTCATCAGCC
>JBDSRT010000264.1:0-2667 GCA_039929165.1 Ginsengibacter sp. | reverse complement strand
GAAGACCATTTATAAATTACTTCATTAGCCCCAAAATGTTTCAATACATGCGCTTCAAGATTCCGAAAGCATTGATCAGTATTATCTATATGTCCTGTTTTGTGATCTTCACCACCGGCAATTAAATATTCTTCATCGCCTACCTTTTGTGAACGGTAATAATGATAAGGGTCAAACAAATCATAACCTAAAGCCTGTGGATATTCGCCATCTTTTAATTTCACGGCAATAGCATAACTGCGGTAAGGCGCATTTCTAAAATGTAAAATATTTACACCGGGAGGTACATGGGTTGCATATACAAGGTTATGTGCTTTTATAAATCCTTGGGTAGTTTTAATTAGATGCACGTCTCCCTCTTCAACACCTTCAACCCGGCAACCGTCCAGGATTGTTCCACCATTAGCGACAAATTCATTTGCCAAAGCCGTGACATATTTTAAGGGACTAAACTGCGCCTGGCCAGGTATTGAAGCCGTCTTTAAAGCCTGTATAGTGAAAGGAGAATCTCCCACATAATCAATAGCTACGTTCACTTTATGACTTGCTTCAACAAGATCTTCAAGCATCTTAACCTGCTTTTCCTCAACAGCAAATAAAAATCCTGTCTTAGCTTCATAATCGCAATCTATGTGGTAAGTGTCAATTTGATCTTTGATAAACTGCATCGCTTCTTTACCAGCTTCGGCAAACAGTTTTGCATTATCTAATCCAAAGTCTGATATGACCTGATCGTAACTGCTATCAAAAAAATTATTGAGATGAGCAGTTGTTCCGCCAGTTGTTCCGAAGCCTATGTTTGCAGCTTCTGCAATCAACACTTTTTTCCCTGCCTTACCAAGCAAAAAACCTGTAGTTATTCCTGTTATGCCAGCTCCGGCAATTACAACGTCATATATAATTTCTGTGTCAATATTTCCCTGCTGGGGAAAATCAGGAACGCTTTGTTGCCAAATGCTTTCGTTACTACCGTCTCTTTTCATAACTGAATATTACAATGGTTCTACCATTATCAGAGGCGGTCTAAATTCTATGCCATTAATCATTGATTTGCAAAAAAAATTGTCGTCAGGTTGGATTTATTGCACGTAAGAAACTATTATAGGTACTCCGTATATCTTAGACACTCACAAAATGCAATTTTAAAAGTGCATGCTATCATAATAAATTCAGTCATTATAATATTTTATTTGTAAGTCTATATTGTAAAGATTTACGTATACATTTAAAGAGAGCTTATTTTTAGCATTGAACATTGTATAAGTTTCAAAACATATCAACCTCACGTGACTTTTTATCGCCTAAAGAGATCGCTGCGTATTGCCTGCTGATCATTTATCTTCTTGCAGCCTATAAGCCTTTGCTACCTGTAATAACTGATCTATTGGCACATACATTTTATGAAGCAAATCATGTTGAAAGTGTTCATCATAAACATGGCTCAAATCACCTGCAATCAGAGATTATTCGGGCTGAACGCCAGGATGATAAGAATAATATCCTGCTGAAATTTTCAGAACCTGTTGGACTGCATCTTGCTGCACATATCAGTTATACTTTTCCGCAAAGTGTCAGTAAGCCTCAATACTTACCTTCAATTACATATAATCTGTATACCACCAGCTTAGACCGTAATTATCCTCCTCCAAAATTTGCCTGATATTTTGAACTGTTTTGCCCTTTGATCTTTAACCATTTCAGGTTAATTAATTATCCATTGCGTTTACACTATGCACACATCATTGTATCACCATGCCATATGATGAAGTAGACAAATAGATAATCTAATTATCAATGCGGGCATCAGCAGTTGGTTTTATTATTAAGGCAAATCAAAATCAATTAAACTATATCATGAAAACAAAATGTCTACACGACAAGGGTAGCAGCTATGCGATGCATAAGTCTATTACATTTAAATTAATATCCAGGACTTTTTTATTTATATTAATCTCTTTTTTAGACTTTGTAAATACAGGTAAGGCGCAGGTAACTGTAACAGGTAAAATTATTGATGCTGTAAGCCGCCAGTCTTTGGCAGCAGCAACTATTGCAGAAGATAATAATCAAAAACACTCTGCCCTTACTGACCAGGATGGTAATTTTTTAATGCAGGTTAACAATGCAAATTCAACAATAGTAGCTTCATTTATCGGCTATCAGTCTACTGTGTTTAACATCTCAGGTCAAAAGAGTATAAGAATAGAAATGAAGTCAAGCGCTGTTAGTTTAAAAGATATTGTTATTGACAATAAAAGTGTGCAGCAAAAGTTTAGCACCCTGGCAAAAGTAGATCTTGACTTACACCCGGTAAGAAACACACAGGAACTCATGCGTATTGTACCGGGCTTATTTGTTGCCCAGCACGCCGGCGGAGGTAAAGCTGAACAAATATTTTTAAGAGGCTTTGACTGCGATCATGGCACGGATATACAGGTAAGTGTTGATGGCTTACCGGTGAATATGGTATCTCATGCGCACGGTCAGGGTTATGCTGATTCACATTTTATTATTCCTGAAACCATAAATAATATAGATTATGGTACAGGCCCTTATCATACACAACATGGTAACTTAAATACCGCAGGTTATGTTAGCTTTTCAACCTACAATAACATTGCAAGAAGCCAGGTGCAGGTAGAAGCCGGACGATATAATACCTTTCGC
>JBDSRT010000263.1:0-2858 GCA_039929165.1 Ginsengibacter sp. | reverse complement strand
ACCAGCAGAAAATGCTTTAAACTTTAACGCAAAAAAAATTGTGCTCACGTTCGATGAATATGTGCAGCTTGACCAGGTAAGGGAAAACTTATTGGTGTCGCCGGTGCCTGAAAAAGATCCCTATGTGGATTATAAATTAAAAACCGTCACCATAAAAATAAATGACACTTTATCCCCAAACACTACTTACTCAATTAATCTCGGCAATGCGGTTAATGATGTGAATGAAAAAAATATTTACAGAAATCTTACTTATACTTTTTCAACCGGCAATTATATTGACTCTTTAACCCTTTCAGGAAATGTTCAATTGGCAGAAACAGGCGCTTATGATAGTACGCTCACTGTTTTGCTTTACAACAATCTTATTGATTCTGCAGTTGAAACACAGAAACCACGCTATATAGCCAAAGTTGATTCATCAGGTAATTTTTATTTTAAACATCTTGCTTCGGGCACTTATAATTATTATGCCTTGAAAGATGGTGATGGTAATAAGTTTTATAGTAATCCAAAGGAGATCTTTGCGTTTGCTGATAACACTATTGAAGTAAATAACGATACAACACGTATAAAGCTTTACGCTTTTGCTCAAGAGCCTGAAAAACCAGCACCAACAAAACAGGCTCCTGAAAAGAAATTAAAATATATAAGTAAGGTTACTTCTGAAGAGCAGGATATACAGAGTAATCTTGTTATAGATTTTAATAAGAAACTCAAAACATTCGATAGCCTGAAGATTCTTTTAACTGATACCTTAAATAACCAGCTGGATGATTATAACGTTAGCCTGGACACTACTCAAAAAAAAGTAACCGTTAATTATAAGTGGCAAATGGATTCTTTTTACCGGCTGATCATACTTGAAGATTTTGGCAGCGACAGCACCGGTTTAAAACTTGAAAAAACCGATACATTAAAATTTAAAGCCAAGGGCGAAACAGATTATGGAAGTCTTAAAATAAATTTTAAAAATTTAGATACCAGCCAAAAAACGGTGTTGCAATTTATAAAGGGTACTGACGTAGTAAAGTCTTATAAGCTTGACAATGCCAAATGGAGTGAGCAATTGTTTGACCCGGGCGAATACCAGATAAGAATTTTATATGATACGAACGACAATGGAAAATGGGATCCGGGAGATTATAAATTAAAAGGTCAGCCTGAAATTGTTTACCCGGTTAAACAAAAATTATCCATCAGGGCTAATTGGGAGAATGAACGTGATATTGAGTTGCCGAAATAACTCTCTTCTTACTTGTAAACATTCCGTTACTTTTTACAGCCATCTTATATTTGCGCTATGATCTTTTCCTCTGATCTTTTAGAGAATGCCGTTAACGAATTTGCCAGGCTGCCGGGCATTGGTAAAAAAACTGCTTTACGGCTTGTATTACACCTAATCAGGAAAGAAATCAGCGAAGTAAAAAATTTTAGCGATAGTATTTCACGCCTGCGGGAAGAGATACGTTTCTGCTCAAGATGCCACAACATAAGTGATAAAGAGCTTTGTAATATTTGCCTTAACAGATCAAGAAAATCAGAGTTGATCTGTGTGGTTGAAAATATAAGAGATGTTATTGCTATTGAAAGCACGCAGCAATATAATGGCTTGTATCATGTGCTTGGTGGCATTATCTCTCCGCTTGATGGTGTTGGTCCGGCCCAATTACAGATAGATAGTCTTGTAAAAAGAATTGAAGAAGAGAAACCCGAAGAACTCATTTTTGCGTTAAGCCCAAACATACAGGGCGACACTACGATCTATTACATCAGCAAAAAGCTTAATGATCTACCTGTAAAAATTACAACCATTGCCAGGGGTATCGCCTTTGGCGGAGAATTAGAATATGCTGATGAAATGACGCTTGCCCGTAGCATCAGTAATCGTATGCCCATTGAGAGTTATGTCAATAACAGGATTTGATATTTACAATTATTCTTGTCTTCTTCTACCAGATCTATAATTTAACGATCCGATCTACACATTCAGATAACGCGGCAAAATTTTGGCAGAATCCTTTAGCAGTAGGCGTTTCAGACAGATTCCACTTCACTTCATCTTTTAGTGTTTTACCGCTCATCAACTTCTCTGGTTTTTGCTTTTCACCGGTCATCATTTACAACCAATGCTGTTGCAGCCCAATTATTTTTGGTTTGAAATTACAATGAAGCACAACAAACTCTTCATTCATCAAACCTTAAAATAATATTCAAAAAAAATTAATCATGAAAAAGTTAACAGGTATTTTTCTCGCCATGGCTATTGTTATTTCAGCCAGCTCCTTTACAGTAAAAGATGACACCGTAAGCACAAAAGTTCAAAGTGCATTTAAAAGCAACTTTAATGTAGCCTCTGATGTTTCCTGGAAGAAATTAAACGGTTTATACTGTGCATATTTTAAAGTGAACGATCAAAACATTTCGGCTACTTATAATGAAAATGGAGAACTGGTTGCAGCTTCAAGAACGCTTAACATTGATCAGTTGCCACTTGCTGTTATTGTTGCTCTTAAAGCCAAACTTCCTGGTTACACTATTGAGAATAAAGCTTCCGAAATAACTGCTGATGGACAGAACAGCTATTTTGTAAAAGCGGAAAATGATAATAATATCACTGTATTAAAGATCACGGGCAACACAACTGTGAACATTGAAAGCAAAACAAGAAAAAAATAGCCTGAGACATCAGCAAAAAATAAATAACAAAGGCTACCGTATTTGGTAGCCTTTACTTTAACCGATATTTTACGATATTAATTGCTGCCGAACACTTTTTTTAGCAAGCCTGTTACTCTTTCAGCAGGGTTTTTACGAATGTTTTTCTCTTCTGTAGCTACATAATAAAACAACCCATC
>JBDSRT010000262.1:0-5438 GCA_039929165.1 Ginsengibacter sp. | reverse complement strand
TGCCGGGCTCCGTCAAACCATAGCTGCCTTTCCATTTACCACTCGCCAGGTTAGGAATATATTTTTGCTTTTGCTCATCAGTACCAAAATATAAAATAGGCAATGTACCAATACCAGCATGAGCACTCATAGCAACGCTGAAAGAGTAGCCGCCACCAAGGCCTTCACTAACAAGTGTAGAAGTTACAAAATCTTTACCCAGTCCCCCCAGGTCTTCTGGCACCGAAGCACCGAGTAAACCCTGCTCGCCTGCTTTCTCCATTAATGATATCATAAGCCCCGCTTCCATTTGATCGATCCGTTCGACGTTTGGTATTACCTCTGTTTTTAAAAACTGTTCGCACATTTCTCTCACCATTCTTTGCTCTTCCGTATAATTTTCCGGCGTAAATGTCTCGGCTGCCTGGCTTTCTTTTATCAGCCATTCAGCGCCTTTAATTTGAGTTGATCTTTCTGCAGTAACCATAGTATGTATTTTAAATATTATTTGATGTTACGAACCATTTGATGATAGGTTGTCATAAACCTTTTGCAGTACTTCTTTTGCAATTTCAATCTGGCCATTAGTAACGCCGGAGAGAGCTTCATTAAGTGTTTGGTTCGCTAAATCCATTGTAACAGTTTGCAGCTGAAGTGCTTTCTTGGTCAAATAAATAAGATTGATACGCCTATCACTCTTAGATGCGACTCTTTTTACAAGATTTATTTTCTCAAGATTATCTACAAGCCTGGTTATACTAGGCTTATCCCTAAAAGTAGCATCACCTAACTGCTGCTGACTCAAGCCCTCATTCTTCCATAAGTGATATAAAACGCTCCATTGTTCAATGGTGATCTCAAGCCCAGCTGTTTTAAAATTCTTTTGTAGCCTGCGGGCAATAGCGGTTGAAGCTTTTCCTGTTATAAAGCTATAAAGCTCTCCCTTTTTAAATTGGTTGTTTGGCATATAGTTGTTTATACAACTATTATAAAGTTAATACTTTGTTTGAAACATTAAAATATATTTTTGTCGTTCATGCTTGTAATAGTTTTTCTGATAGTCGTCCTGATTTTTTATTGCTCACTCCTAATTTTTTACAGGATCATCTGGAATAAAATAATATTGGATGAAGAATTATTACATATCGGAAAGCACACAACAACCATAAGTGTTATAATTCCTGCCAGAGATGAAGAGCAAAATATTAGCAGATGTTTGAAGTCGGTACTGCAACAGGACTATGATATTAATTTATTTGAAGTAATTATAATAGATGATCATTCAACTGACCAGACAGCTTCTATTGCAAAAAGTCTGAGTCAAGAGAATCTAAATATAATTGCCCTTGATAAGATTTTAATAAATAATACGATTAACTCTTATAAAAAGAGGGCAATTGAGGTCGGTATTTCAATCGCAAAAGGAGAACTAATTGTATGTACAGATGCAGATTGTATTGCTCCAAAAAAATGGTTGCAAACTATTGCGGGATTCTATGAACATACAAATGCTGAATTCATCTCTGCACCGGTAAAATTTCATGACATAACAGGTAAAGGATTTTTTAAAAGACTTCTTTATATTTTTCAAACCCTTGACTTTACCAGCCTGCAGGGAATAGGCGGTGCAGCTACTGCGTCAGGCTTTCATTATATGTGTAACGGCGCTAATCTGGCTTTTACAAAAAAATCATTTTTCGAGGTAGGTGGTTACAAAGACATCGATGATATCGCCAGTGGCGATGATATGCTGCTAATGGAAAAATTTGCAGACGCTTATCCTGGTAAAGTCAAATTTATTAAATCCAGAGAAGCCATTATTGAAACTGCTCCGGCGCTTTCGCTCAAAACTTTTATCCGGCAAAGAATAAGATGGGCCAGCAAAGCCGGTAAATACAAGACATCTTCAACAAAAATAGTTTTAGCTACGGTGTACCTGCTAAATGTATTATTGATACTTACTGCAATTCTATGCTTTTTTAATTCCAACTATCTTCTTTACTTCTTATCAGCAGTTATATTAAAAACAGCTTTTGAAATTTGGTTTTTATTACCCGTTGCTCACTTTTTTAAAAATAAAAGTTTATTAGTATGGTTTATTCCTGCTGTGCCTTTTCACATTATTTATACCGTCATCGCCGGAGCTTTTGGTATGTTTGGTAAATACGAATGGAAAGGAAGGGTGGTAAAATAACTGACATCTTCAATTAATCACTATTACCTTTTACATGGCTACAACTGCATGGACAAGATTATTAAAAGACAAAGGCGCTGTCATCTCTCTGTGTTTCATTTTTCTTACAATATTAGTTGCCCTGTTCGGCTATTTCGTTGCCCCAGATAGTAGTCCTAATGCCGACCGACAGATAGTTGAGATACAGGCTAAGAAAACCGGCTATCAGCAATTATTTTTAAAGTCGCGGAAACAAAAAGCAGGCAAAACGCCTGGCTTTTTTAAGAGATTATTTTTGGGGAAAGACGACGATTTCATTCTTATTCCAATAACAGGATATACTCAAAAAAAAGATAGTTTTTATCTCAAAAAATTTATTGACGAAGGTATTTATGAGCCACTTGTTGTTCCGGGTAAAACCAATACCGGTAAGAATTCGATCGTAGCTAAAACGTTTTGGCTGGGTACTGACAAGTTCGGCAGAGATATGCTAAGCAGGATACTAATCGGTACAAGAATCAGTATTGCTGTTGGTTTTATATCATTGATTATCTCTCTTACGCTTGGCATTTTTTTAGGCGCTGTTGCAGGTTTCTTTGGCGGTAAAACTGACAGAATAATAATGTGGCTCATCAATGTTATCTGGAGCATACCTACATTGTTACTTGTGTTTGGTGTAACGCTTATTTTAGGCAAGGGCTTTTTTCAAATTTTTATCGCAGTAGGGTTAACCATGTGGGTAAGCGTTGCAAGACTTATCCGTGGACAGGTATTGGTTTTAAAAGAGATGGAATATATACAGGCCGCAAAGGCTTTAGGTATCCCTGATTTTAGAATAATATTTCGACATATATTACCAAATGTTATTGGACCTGTATTGGTCATTGGAGCTTCTAACTTTGCTACAGCAATAATTATAGAATCCGGCTTAAGCTTTTTAGGCGTTGGTATTCAACCACCAATGCCAAGCTGGGGTTTGATGATAAAAGAAAACTACAATTTTATAATAACACACAACCCAATGCTGGCATTGGCGCCAGGTATTGCATTGATGCTGTTGGTACTTTCCTTTAATGTGTTAGGTAATGGCCTGAGAGATGCTTTTGATGTAAGAGGAAAATTATAAAGCCGGCGCTACCTGTACACTTCTGCAAAAGCCATCATCTAATGAGATGAAAGTTTCGGTTCTTTCAATGCCCTTAATTTTTTGGAGTTCATCATGTAATACTGCTCTTAACTGGTTAATGTCTTTACAAACAATTTCCAGGAACATACTATAATTGCCTGTTGTATAACTTAACCTGATGATTTCCGGAATAGCCTCCAGTTCTTTTGCAACACTGTCGTATAATGAGCTTTTTTCCAGAAATATCCCTACAAAAGCGGTGATATCGTAGCCAAGCAATTTGAGATCTACATCAAGTTGTTTGCCTTTTACAATTTTATACTCTTCAAGCTTCTTTATTCTTACGTGTATTGTGCCTCCACTTACATAAAGTTTTTTACCAAGTTCCGCATAAGAAATATCTGCGTTCTTTAGCATTTCATGGATGATCTGGAGGTCTAATTTGTCAAGATTTAATTTTGAGGCCATTTATCTTTGGGTTATTAAATTAATTCAACGATTTTACGAAAAAGTTTGACAAATTCTAAATTTTTACAAAAAACATTAGAAATAATTGTTGTTTTTACACTTTTTATTAGATTTGTGTAAGATTCAGTTCTTAATACTGTGGGGTGATGAAATTTTTGGCAGACATGCCCCCTTGTCTCGGGGGTGAGGATAACAGGAGAAACTTAGTGTAGAGCCGGTTGTATAGCAATATACTTCCGACCAGGGTCGACCACTGAACTTTGCGCTACTGCTAACTGCCTCGTGGAGGTTCGATCCCTCCCCCTACAGCTTTTTGTTTTGTTTGTTTGAAGGTTTTAATGTTAAGCCCTTGAGTAATCAGGGGCTTATACTTTTAGCCAAAAACGTATTAGCCTTGCACTATTCATTACAAACAAATCCTCTCCATTAATTGTAAATTTTCACCATAGTATTTCAATTTCGTCTTACCGCTCAAAATTAGTCTTTCTTAGTAACCATCTACATTTATTATTACATTTAATTGCATTGTGGATAATGTTTTTAGTAAGATGCAAAACCATATTTACGGTTATTGTTACTTTGCCCCGAATTATATTAAGCAAATTATAAGCCTGCATTTTTTATGGCACAAAAGAAATTACGTCGCTTTGAAGAGATCAATGGTTTTCCGAACGTGTTGCAATATCCTGAGCAGGCAGCAGGCAAGTGGCATAGTTTTTTTAAAAATGAACAACCGGTTATTCTTGAACTGGCGTGCGGAAAGGGCGAATACACTTTAGGGTTGGCTAACCTACATCCCACAAAAAATTTTATTGGCGTAGATATTAAAGGCAATAGAATTTGGGTCGGTGCTAAAGCAGCTCTAGAACAAAGGCTTGAAAACGCTGCTTTTCTACGAACAGACATTTTGGGAATTGACAACTATTTTTCAACAAATGAAGTCGACGAAATCTGGATCACTTTTCCTGACCCGCAATTACGTTTGTCGAAAGCCAAAAAACGTTTAACACATCCGCGGTTTTTAAATCTATATAAAAATATTTTAAAGCCTCAAGGTATCATCCATTTGAAAACTGATTCGCCACAACTTTATAAATTCACAAAGGAAGTGATAAGCTACTATGGGCTTCAATTAATAAACGATATTGATAATGTTCATCAACGATCAAACCTTGCTGATGAGCTTAAGATTAAGACCCACTATGAAAGTCTTGATATTGCTGAGAGTAACACAATTTTTTACGTAAGTTTTATGTTGCCCGAGGATTTTGTTGCCGAAGAAAAAAGTTTTTCTGACTATCTTAAATTAAATGAAGCATAAGGAGACACATGAAGATTTTTATTTTGATGAAGATGGACTAATGATTTTTACGGGACATTTTCTTTTAAAAAGAGCGAGATGTTGTGGCCTGGGATGCAGACACTGTCCATACGGTTATATAAATGTTCCTGAACCAAAACGGACCACATTATTAAAAATCAAGAATAACACAAATGACTTCGAAAGTTAAACCTCCGAAACGAGCAGGTGATAATACTCCTTTTAACAGGCAACAAAATTTTTTTAAAGATGTGTATGAAGTAGTGCGGCTTATACCCAAAGGAAGAATAACTACCTATGGCGCCATTGCAAATTATCTCGGCACTAAATCTTCTGCAAGGATGGTGGGTTGGGCAATGAATGGTGCACAT
>JBDSRT010000261.1:0-3936 GCA_039929165.1 Ginsengibacter sp. | reverse complement strand
GTCACTGATGTTATTTTGGATAAAGATCTTATTTGACTTAAATAAATCGCAAATATTAATAGACTTTGGCTAAACAAAAAAAGCCATCCTTTAAAGATGGCTATGGGTTCAGAAGCAAAGGTTTTTAAGCTTTTTTCTATGCAAGAAATCCGGCCCTCATGCTTCTGAAAATAGTAACGCCGTGCAATCTAATTTATTATATGTTATTGGCGGTATTATTACTATCTACCGCTTCAACGACATGTGCCTGAACCATACCAGCATGTATTGTACATCAACTTCATTAAAATTTATTCGGCCACAATCTTTTAAAAAGTGAGCGTAGAGTTCAAGTAGCAAGCTTTCACCACCGTTAAAACACCCCATCAATTCAGGTTAATATCTCTCGGTACTTTATCATTTTAAGTCGAACTTGCTCTTATGCTTCCTCAAACAACTGCCAATCATTAACCCTAACAATTAAACTACATGTTATGCCAAACCAACTAAGCTTTGAAGTTGAATTTACCAAAGGTGATATTGAAACTATTCTTAAAGATTCCAATGTAGAACGGATTGTCGTGTCCGGTGTATATGAAAAAACTGACAAAGGCTGGGAAGCGCATGCTTCAGCACAGGGCGTGGGTAGCGGCGGTAATTTAATTCAGCCTGCTGTTCCTGCACCTTGTATAAAACCCTGCCCTTAGCGCAGGTAAAGTGAATTAAATTTGATCCATGAGGGAATTTTTGAAAGACGGGCTTGAGCCGCTTTGTTACCTGCTTTATACCATTGCGGTAGTGCTTTCTATAAAAGGTATCTTATCAATTAAAAAGATTGTACTCGCCTGTTATTATGTAGTGGCGGCCATAGTTATAGGTGTTGCCTGTTATTTTTCGCCGGTGCATTTGAACCACATATTGTATAACCTGTTCTTCTTTGCCACCATCAGTGTGTTGTCTTATTATTTTAAATCGCTGGTGAGCACTAAAACCAAGCGCACGTTGATCAACATTATATTTTTTATCAACCTTGGTGCGTTTGCGTACCTCAGCATTGTGACCCGCCATCTTACTGCGATCAATAATTATTATTACGCCATTACTTACCTAAGCATTGTAGTGTATGCATTATTATATTTTGAAGATCTGCTGAAGAATGTAAACGAATTAAGCATACTTCATCGCTT
Organism: Ginsengibacter sp.; assembly: GCA_039929165.1. GTDB lineage: Bacteria > Bacteroidota > Bacteroidia > Chitinophagales > Chitinophagaceae > Ginsengibacter. The sequence goes on along the minus strand of JBDSRT010000261.1, from coordinate 2,770 downwards.
TGATTTTTGGCTGGTGGCAGGCTACCTTTTGTATTTTTTAAGCTGTTTCTTCATTATATTTTTATATGACAACTTTGATGTTGAATTGAGGGCTAACTTATGGACAATTCAAAATACGATACTGTTTATTAGTACTGTATCAACTTTATTGGCCAGCATATGGATACGACAGCGCAGATATTAGTAGTGTCAGGGATAACTTATATTATTCTTATTACTGTATTTTGTATGATTGTGGCCGGCGGTATTATTATGCTGGTGCTGGTGCATCAGAAAAAACAGGTGCAATATTTTAGAGAAAAGGAACAGCTAAAAACTTTATTTGAAAAAGAAGTGCTGCAAACACAACTTGAAATCCAGGAACAGACTTTTAAAAATATCTCGCAGGAGATCCATGATAACATCGGGCAGGTACTTAGCCTGGCGAAACTGCACATTAACACGATTGCGGATACACAGCCAGAGCCGTTACAAAGTAAGTTACAGGATAGCAAACACCTTATCACTAAAGCTATCCAGGATCTGCGTAATTTGTCCAAAAGCTTAAATACAGATTATGTGAATGATATCGGGTTGTTAAGGGCTATTGAGTATGAACTGGAGACCATACAACGGTCGGGAGCTTACCAGGTAATTTTTAATACGAATGGCATACAGCAACGCCTTGGACAACAGGAAGAATTAATCCTTTTCAGAATTGTGCAGGAAGCGTTACACAACATAATCAAGCATGCCAAGGCTACAATGATCACTGTGGAAATCGTGTTTGGCCACGATCTGTTTACCTTACATATTAGCGACAACGGCGTTGGCTTCGACAGCAGCCGGCTGGCTGTAAACAATTACGATGGCTTCGGTCTCGGTCTTAGGAATATCTACAACAGATCAAGATTGATTAATGCTGACTTGATAATTGATGGGAAACCTGGAGAAGGAACGACTACAGGAATAACGCTGCCTTTGCAAATACAAAATTAATAATTATGGCGAATGTTGTATTGGTTGATGATCACGTGTTGTTACGTAACGGGCTTGCCAATCTTATTGAAAGTTTTGCTGACTATAAAGTCTTGTTCCAGGCAGATAATGGCAAAGATTTTACGGAGAAACTAAACAGCAAAGTTTTACCGGAGATTGTTTTGATGGACATTAATATGCCTGAAATGGATGGATACGAAACCTGCATGTGGTTAAAATATAATCAACCGGATGTAAAGGTTTTGGCGCTGTCAATGTATGATAATGAAAACTCAATTATCAAAATGTTCCAGGCCGGTGCAAAAGGTTACATTTTAAAAGATAGTGATCCGTCAGTATTGAAAGCTGCCATGTATGACATACTTACAAAAGGCTTTTATTATTCTGAAATGGTCACTGGTAAACTAATCCGTAAGATTAATGAATCGGATGACAGGGATAAAAAATCAGCAAGTCTTAATAAACTGAAAGAAAATGAAATTACCTTTTTGAAACTTGTGTGTTCGGAATTGACCTATAAAGAAATTGCTGATAAAATGTTTTTAAGTCCACGAACTATTGATGGTTATAGAGATGATCTGTTTCAAAAATTAAATGTAAAAACCCGTGTTGGACTGGTTATGTTTGCTATTAAACATGGCCTTGTAAATTTATAAGATTCTATTTCTATGCATGATCATAATCTTCAACGCTTTCTATCTGCACAACAAAATACGTATGCAACCGCTTTAGAAGAAATTAAGAATGGCAGAAAAGAAAGCCATTGGATGTGGTACATTTTTCCGCAGATATCAGGTTTGGGGTTTAGCGAAACATCAAAGCTTTATGCTATAAAAGATTTGAAAGAAGCTAAAGGCTATTTGCAGGAGCCTGTTTTAGGTAAACGCCTTATAGAAATCTCAACCGCCTTGTTACAACTCGAAAGTAACAGTCCTGGTCGTGTGTTTGGCAGCCCGGATGATATGAAATTAAAATCTTCAATGACGCTATTTGCGGCGATATCTTTTGCTGATCCTGTATTCGACAAGGTGTTGGATAAATTTTTCAGAGGCGTAAGAGATGCACAGACTTTACAGATTCTCGACAAACAAAAATCGTGAATCTAACTTTTAATTTAGCCATTAAGAGTTGTCCAAATACAAGCTACAGCAAGTTGCCATATCATCTTTATAGTGATTTAGGCCGGTAATTCAATCGTGAATTCTGTAAATTCTCCTTCTTTTGTATCTACCCGCAGATCGCCACCATGTCCTTTTGTTATGATATCATAACTCAATGATAAGCCCAGACCTGTACCTTCCCCTGTTGGTTTAGTGGTAAAAAAAGGCTGGAATATTTTAGCAACAACCTGTGGAGGAATTCCGGTTCCATTATCTCTAATAATAATAAGTATGCGATTATCTGTCTTTTTGGTAGCAACAAAAATTTTAGGCAGATACTCCTTACCGGATTTGATTTTGGTAGCAGTACTTACTGCATAAAATGCATTATTAAAAAGATTGAGTAGTACCCGGCCAAGATCCTGCTGAACCACTTTTATCTTTCCAACATCAGGATCTAAATTAGTTTCCATGACTGCGTTAAAAGATTTGTCTTTTGCTCGAATAGCATGAAAAGACAATTTAAAATATTCATCCACGAGGGCATTTATATCAACAGGTCTTTTAGCTTCTTCAGTTGTTCGGCTATGCAGCAGCATATTTTTTACAATAGAGGCGGCACGCTTACCATGGTAGATGATCTTTTCGAAATTATTTTTAATATCAGTATAAATGTCTTCTTCAAGTTGTGG
>JBDSRT010000260.1:0-4581 GCA_039929165.1 Ginsengibacter sp. | reverse complement strand
CCGATAAGTGAAGAACACAAAAAAATAAATGACTACCTGGAGCAGTTAAGAAGTTCTTATGTTGAATGCTACAGACAGATGGTTATTCAAAAAAAGGAACTCACGACAGAAAACTTTAAGAAGTCTTTTTTGGGAATCAATGATGATGAATACACACTTGGTAAATTAATGAATTACCATAACATCGACATGAAGGAAGCTCTAAGCTGGGGTACCATGAAAAACTATTATACAACTCAAAAATATCTTGAAAAATTCTTAAAGAAGAAACTTCATAAAAGCGATGTTACACTAAAAGATATCAATTACAAATTTGTAACTGACTTTGAGTATTATCTCAAAACATACAAGCCTTTAGATCATCAAAAAAAACTTAACAATAACGGCACTATGAAACACATGGAACGTTTTAAAAAGATGATCAACGTCGCCTTAAAAAATGAGTGGATGGAAAAAGATCCATTCAAAGCATATAGGCTTAAGTTCACAAGATTTGAAAGAGGCTATTTAACCGATGAAGAATTAAAACTTATTGAAACAAAAGAGTTTAGTATCGAACGATTAAATTCAGTAAAGGATTTGTTTATTTTCAGTTGTTATACCGGTCTGGCTTACAAAGATGCTATTAGTTTAAATCAGTCCAACATTATTAAAGGTATTGATAACACACTTTGGCTAATCACGCAACGAGCTAAAACCGGGACATCAGTTAAAGTACCACTGCTTCCAAAAGCATTAGAAATTATTGAACAATATAAGGACAACATAAAGTGCAAAGCCGACGACTCCCTCCTGCCCAAAATGTCAAACCAATGTTTGAATAGTTATCTTAAAGAAATGGCGGATCTATGTGGCATTAAGAAGAATCTTACTTTCCATATTGCGCGACATACGTTTGCCACAACAGTGACATTAAGTAATGGTGTACCTATCGAGTCCGTAAGCAAAATGTTAGGACACACAAAGATTAGCACAACTCAAGTGTATGCAAAAGTTGTAGAACGAAAACTTAGTGATGATATGGCTTTGCTGAGGGAAAAGCTTGCCCTTAAAGAATTGCCTTATCAAAACTTAGCAAAGATTATTAATTGATTATATCAATTAGGTGGATACAATTCTGCTTGTATTTTTGGGATGTAAACAACATCAACTGATGTTGATTGTGAAAATGAAAAATGTGCGTCATGGAAAAAACATTCAGAAAAAATGGAGCGGACATCTATCCTTAAAGGATCTTCGCCATGGCCGCAAATCAGGACTTAAAGAATATTAACGTATGTCAGTAACTTATATTTACGCTATGAAGGAGAAGTGAGGACAAACAATGATGGAATTATATCATCAGTATGCGTTTGACAGTTTAGAGTAGCTGATACGCCGCAACACAAAGTCACAAATAATGAGTATGGAATATTGTAAAAGGCTTGTTATAACATTAATTATTACTTCCATATGGTTCGGTGCTTTTACTCAAAATCCAGACCCCTCAGTTTTAGACCTCTGGAATAAAAACGATCTCAAATTCGATAGCCCCAAAGCAGGCAACCCTTTAGTGCCGGGGTATTACGCCGATCCAACTATTATCGAAGACAAAGGCACGTTCTATGTTTACGCGACAAGCGATATGCCGAGTTGGAACGACATCACTAAACTGGCCCTGTGGTCGTCTAAAGATTTTGTGAACTGGAAATGCGATTATTTGAATTGGCCAACTAAAGAAGCATGCAAAAGCAGCACAGGCACTCCTTCTGGTGTGTGGGCGCCCAGCGTAATTAAAGCGTCCAACGGCAAATTTTATATGTATGTTACCGTAGGGCAGGAAGTATGGGTGGGCGTAGCAGATAACCTAAGGGGGCCATGGAAAAATGCGCTGTCAAACAACCAGCCTTTAATTCACCACAAAGAATATTTTTTTGTAGAGACTATAGATGCGGAATGTTTTGTAGATGATGACGGGCAAGCTTATTTATACTGGGGTTCGTCTAACAGTGGATTTGATATTGAAGGCAGATGTTTGGGTGTAAAGCTAAATGCTGATATGATCTCTTTTAACGGACAGCCAAAGGATGTGACCCCGCCGCACTATTTTGAGGCACCTTATATGTTTAAGAAAAACGGCATTTATTATTTTTCTTATTCCTGGGGAAAAACGTGGGATCAAACTTACCAGGTACGCTATGCTACAGGCCCCACGCCATTTGGCCCATGGACAGAGGGAATGATGCGGCCAATTTTGGGTACAGATGAAAAGGATGACATTATCAAATCAACCGGTCATCATTCCATTCTAAAATACGACGATAAATATTTTATCATTTATCATCGGTTCAATACGTTAGATCGTTATCCAATTTCTCAAAAATTACGGCAGGTAGCTGTTGATGAACTGAAATTTAATTCCGATGGTTCTATCAAAAGAGTTGTAACTACTAATAAAGGTGTAGGTGCTTTAAAAGATGCATCCAAACAAATTAACCTGGCTTTTAATTGTACGGTTACCAGTTCCAGCAACCTTGATTCAATAGTAACTGCTGCTAAAAATGCGGTTGATGAAAACAATAGCACTCCCTGGATTGGAGGCAGCTATGCACAGGAATGGATCATGCTAGATTTTGGTGCTGTAAAATCATTGAAAGAAATCCAGGTATTCCCGGAGTTTCCAATTAAAGCTTATCAATACAAAATTGAAGTTTCAGCAGATAATAAAACATGGAATTTGGCAGATGATCAGTGGGAGAATAAAAAAATCGGATCGCCATTAATTACGGCCTCAAAATTTGAGGTGCGATATATCCGCATCACTATGCGTAATGAAAAAAATAATTCAAGGCCGGGCGTATGGGAGGTAAAGGTTTTTTAGATGATGAATAATGAACGATGTCATGCGTTGTTTGTTTTAATCATTTTTTGTGTTATCAACAGTTGATTTTTTGATTAAACATTGTTGTGTTATCATAATTCCGATTTATCGGAACTCACTTGTACTGAATATTTTCATAGCTGCGTTGTTATACAATCTTAATTTTTCAATAAATTCGAACAGCCTGACTGGCTAATTTTCGAATCAGAAAACACGTAACAATCAACAGCGTGTTGGCAGTTATCTATCACCCGAAACTTCGCTCAGTTGAATAATCTTAAAACATAATGAACTATCTTAAAAACTCTTTTTCAATCGTTAAAATGAAAACAAGCTACATCCCGGTTGTTCTATTCCTAAGCATCACAGCCTTTCTTTATTCATGCAAAACCACCAGCAGTTTTGTTAAAGTAACAGGCACGCAATTTACAATTAACAACAATCCCTATTATTTTGTGGGTACCAATTTTTGGTATGGTGCATACCTGGGCGCTGATACTGCTTATGGGAATCGTACAAGACTTCTCCGTGAATTAGATCGGTTAAATGGACTTGGGGTAAAAAATCTACGTGTTGTTGCGGCTTCAGAAGAGAGTGCGGTTGCAACTCCTTTGGCACCTCCCTTTCAATACAAAGATGGTCATTACAACCAAAAATTGCTTGAAGGGTTAGATTTTCTACTTTCAGAAATGGACAAAAGAGGTATGTATGCAGTATTGATTCTTAATAATTTTTGGAGCTGGAGTGGAGGAATGAGCGAATATGTTGCCTGGGCAAAAGATACCAGCGTAGTAGATCCTACAGCAAATAAAAATTTTACCTGGGATGACTTCGCCAATTTTTCGGCACAGTTCTATCAACTGCCGGAAGCACAAAAAAGGTTTCAAAAATACATTACCATGTTGGTGAATAGAAAGAACTCGATTACCAATACATTGTACAAAAATGATCCCGCTATAATGACCTGGGAACTCGCCAATGAACCACGTCCTGCTAAGCCAGGAAACCAGGAAGAAAACATGAAATTGTTTAGCAAATGGATTGATGAAACGGCTTCTTACATTCATTCTTTGGATCAAAATCATTTGGTAACCACCGGTAGCGAAGGAAGTATAAGCACCTGGAATAACCTCGGCTACATAAAACAAGCACATGCCAGCAAATCAATTGACTATATGACCATTCATATTTGGCCAAAAAACTGGGGATGGTACAAGCCTGACCAACCATCTACATTGGATTCTTCTGAACAAAAAACAATCAAATATTTAGATGATAATTTAACGGTAGCCCGCGAACTTCAAAAACCAATGGTCGTGGAGGAATTTGGTTTTATGCGGGATAACGAAAGAAATTCGCCGGATAGCCCGGTTGTGGCCCGTAACAGTTATTATCAATTCATCTTTCAGTTAATTCAGGATTCTATTAAGGCCGGTAGTCCGATGGTGGGTAGTAACTTTTGGGGCTGGGGTGGCGAAGGCCGGGCCCAACATCCGGATTTTCAATGGCAAAATGGCGACACATCTTATGTAGGTGACCCTTATGCAGAACCGCAAGGCGTAAATTCGGTTTTTGATACAGACACGAAAACGTTGGATTTTATTTCTAAATATGCAAAGGAGTTAGAACGTATTTCTAAAAATAAAACTAAGTAATGATAAGCTAATTAGATAAAATATCTGTACTAATCAAATTTGAAAATTGTAGAATGACTTAATAAA
>JBDSRT010000259.1:0-4164 GCA_039929165.1 Ginsengibacter sp. | reverse complement strand
ATCAATAGTTTGTTCGGCATTCAGAAAATAAAAGGTCTTATTTTTTTTGATAGCACCACCGAGAGCGAAGCCAAATTGTTGCCGGGAGAACCCGTTCTTTACATCATTACCCGAAAGGTCTTTTTGTGTGAATTTTGTTTTGCCATCAATTGATGGACCTGGCCTTGTCAGGTAAAAGGCTTCCCCTTTAAAATCGTTGCTGCCGCTTCGGCTGGTAATATTGAATAAGCCATTTGCCGTGTTTCCAAATTCTGCAGAATAATTATTGGTGAGAACTGTTACGTTTTGCGTAAACCCAAGTGGTATCGCGAATTTCTGTCCACCTAAAAAACGCTCATTGTTATCCATACCATCTATCAGGTACGAACTAAACAACGAATTGGCTCCGTTAATACTCACATTGGGCGCCTCCGGGTAGAACCCTGTTGCCTGGGTAACATTCGGCAACCTGTAAAGAGAACGGGTAATATCACGGCCCTCTATGGGAAGTGTTTCCAGCTCCTTTCTTTTTAACTGTGCAGAAACTTCTGCATTTACGGTATTTATTTTTGAACTACCTGATCTTACAATTAATTCTTTTAGATCAGTACCCTTGTTTTCAGTGATGAATATATTGACGCTTGGTGCCTCGTTTGAACGTAACTGGATATCATTAAGCGTATCAGCAAAGTAGCTTTCATCAGATATGCTGATCGAGTACGTTCCGGCTGTGTTCAATGATTTGAAAATTACTTTTCCCTGTTGGCTGGTTGATAGCTCCTGAACATAGCCAATTTCCCTGTTTTCTAAAAGCACTTTAATGGCATTTACAGGTTTTAGAGATGCAGTATTAGTTACATTCACCAGCAGGTCAACCTGGGCATATGCCGTGCAGGCTAATAGAAATAAGATAAAAAGTGAAAAACACTTTTTCATAATTAAAAAATTTGTAAATAAAATAAATGAGATTAAATGAGAGAACATTGATCCTTAACTGGAGGTCCTCTAAGTTGTGCAGCAGAAAGCTGGTTACACTGGAAGAAAAGAACTTTGTTGAAATAAAACAGCAAGCTATAAGAAGCTAAAATACTTTTAACGAGTAATAAAAATTTGTTACAAACAGTTAACCGGGCCTTTAAATAAACATAATCATTTATACCATTAAAATCACTGAGTGTTGAAAGTAAAAAGTAATCAGTGGCGGAAGCAGATAACCAGGATAAGGTGTTTTTTGCAACAGCGCTCGTTTGCCATTTTATATTTGCTATTAAATTGTGGTACGCCGCGTATTTAGTTAAGCCGATGAGGTATAGTCCGCCGGTATAGGTTGGCCCTATTACAAAATCTTTGCTGCTTAATTTTTCAGATGCAATTAATAGTTCCTTTGCTGTAAGTTGCGGACAATCATTTCCAATAACAATAAGGCTGCTGTGGCCTTTAGTGAAGCCATAATCAATGGCGCTTAATAACCGTTCATTAAAAGTTTTACCGGTCTGCCGGCTCTCGTCAAAAATATAAAAGGGAAACTCCGTCTCTTTTATAACAGCAAGACTGTGGTCAATTAAACTTTCAGCAATTCTTTTATTGCAATTAAAAGAAGTTTTTAAAAACGGCTTCTTGTCCGCTTCATAAGAGGCAGATCTTGAGAAAAATATTATGGCGGTAGTATTGCTCAGATTTGATCTTTAAATTAAATTAACATTATGAGTTCATTAATGTTTAAATCTTTGTTCCTCAGTTTTTCTGCCATATCCAGCCTGGCATTCATCTCCAGATTTCACATTAGATTGGTTAGTTGCCATTATTTTTTTATTATCAATTGCAAGATCATACATAAATGTGTCAGGGAAATAGATACACAGGCATTACGCCTCTGTATTTTGTTTTTGTATACACATTTCCCAAGTCCTCGTAAGCAATATTACTTTTATTCATACACACTACTTTCATAGATTTGATATATAATGTTTTTTATAGAGTTTTTTGTTTTTTCTTTTATCTTTTTAATAGTGGAATAAACACTGTAAATAACCATTACACCAATAAAAATATATACCCACACAGGAATATTTTTACCGGCTATTATAAGGTATAAGTAAGCTGAAACAAAAAAGAAGCCCGTTAATAAGGCAGGAAGCACAATTGATTTTTTCTTTTAATATTTTTAATTAACCGGTAAAGTGAAATAAAAAAAAACGGAATAGCGCTTAAATAGATGCCGCCAAAAATGTAAGGATTTACATTGTATTTTTTGCCGAGGTTTAAAAACCAATCTTTAAATGTTTCCCACCATTCCATTAATTAAACATTTCAAAAGCAGCGTGTAATAATTTTTTTAAGCCTGAGGTTAAAGTCTTCTGCTTGTGCCTTATAATAAGCTGTTGGTTAATCCTCGTGGCAACGGGATAAGGATATACCTTATTAAAGATGCTACTGATTGATAACCCAGTAATGGTTGCCAATATAAGCTCCTGTATCAATTCGCCTGCATTGGGTGCGATCATTGTGCCTCCCAAAATTTTCTCCTTTTTTAAGAAGCCGCCTTTGCTGATGTAGAGAATGGTTCTGGCGTAGCGATAATTGTCCGTAACAGCCCTGTCATCTTCGCTAAAATCTTTTTCAAGTTTTTCATACGCTGTTCCCCGTTCCTTTAATTGTTTTTCATTTAAACCAAATGTGGCTATTTCAGGGTCTGTAAACGTTACCCAGGACATGTGGTCATTGTTCAGTTTTTTATTCAGTGGCGAAAAAAGATTATTTAGAATAATTCGGCCATGAAATTCAGCGGCATGCGAGAACTGCAGATCACCGGCAACATCACCACAAACCAATACATCTTTGTTGCTGGTGCGCAATTGATCATCAACTATAATTTTATGATCCTTTACTTCTATTCCTGCCTTGTCAAGATGTAATGGCTCCAATAGCAATTCTCTGCCAATCCCCACAAAAACAGCATCAAAAGAAAGTCCGAACGTCTCACCATTTTTTTTCTTTAATAAGGCATCAGTGGACGAAGAAAATTTTTGCAAACTAACATCAAAGTGAAACGTTATGCCTTCTTCCTGCAGCCGCTTTAATAAAATATTTGTAAGCGTTTTATCATCATGAGCCAGTATCTCATTCCCTTTTTGCACAACCGTCACCTTGCTGCCAAGCCTTTGCATCACCTGCGCTATTTCCATTCCTATCGGGCCGCCACCAACCACCAATAATCGTTTGGGGAGTTGGTTAATTTGAAAAATATTCTCATTATCAAAATACCTTACTAGTTCAACGCCTTCTACTTTTAACTTGCGTGGTTTAGAGCCTGTTGCTAAAATGATTTTTTTTGCTGAGAAAATTTCGCCATTAACTGCTACTTCATGTTTTCCTGCAAAGCTTGCTTCACCTAACAATACATTAATCCCCTGCTCCGTTAACCAGGCAGCGTTTTCGTGCTCTCGAATAATATCCTGGCGGCCATGTACGTACCCAATGGCTTTTCGAATATTTACTTCCCCATTTAAGGTAAAGCCAAACGACTGTGCCTCCCGGGCAGCCTGTATTTGGCGTGCAACATGTATCAATGCCTTGCTTGGCACACAACCATCATTTAAACATTCGCCGCCAACATCTTTATCGCTCTTTACAATCATGGTTACTTTAATGCCAACTTTTGCAAGAAACAAACCCACGCTCAAGCCTCCTGAACCGGCACCTATGATAATTACGTCTGATCTGTTACTATGATTTTCTTTGTGCAAGGCAACTTTGTTTTAAAATTTACAATTTGGGTTTCCTGATTAATCTTTTGTGAACATTCAACATTTGCTCCTGCGAATAGCCCAAATAATACATTGCCCAGATACGAAAAAAAATCCCCTGCATCCGGAACACACCGTTGTCCAAATATTTTCTTGCAGAAGTAATTACTACTTTATTCAAAACTTTAAACCTGCCGTGGTGTTTAAGGCGGTGAATGATCTCCTGGTCTTCCATCATTAGCAAATCTTCCTTAAAGCCTCCCGATTTTTCAAATACTTCTTTTGTTACAAATAAACTTTGGTCACCAAAGCGAACGGCATTTACATTAAACCGGGTGAACCATGCATTAGCTTTTAAAAACCAGTGATCGTAGTCAAAGCCAAGCCGAAAGCAACCACTATCTACATCTTTTTGGTAAGCATCTAAAATGTGTGTTGT
>JBDSRT010000258.1:0-16875 GCA_039929165.1 Ginsengibacter sp. | reverse complement strand
CATAAGCATTATAAACTAATATCATTTCTTTAGCAGATGAAACAGGAAAAGAGTTTTGAGGTTGTACATTCTGTTTGTGTTTTTCATCAGGTTTTAAATAACGTATGGCATCAACAGGACAACAATTATTAACGCCGCGGCCACAAGCCAGGCTAACATTTTATTTTTGGTCATAAAGATTGGTTGTCCTTTGATAAATGCCTCTGCAATCATTTTCAAATCTTTACCAATGTATTGCAGTTTTGCTAATAAAGGATACAATGAGTGCCCTTTACGTTCGATAAAAGCATCTTGCAATTCCGCTTGCATTGCGCCAGCTCTATCCCAACCATGTGCTGCTACCATTGTTATTTCACTTGGGCTTACAACCAGTGTTTAAGTCAGACGCAAAAGGGAGGATTCTATTTTTTATATGCCTTTTCTTCACTTGCATCACCATCCTTCACAGGTAGTCCAAAAACAATATCATTTTTTGCATTTGCTTTCCAACTGCCAAACAATTTATCCCAAAAACTGAATAAACCACCGAAGTTGGAATCTGTTTCTTCTATTCGCTGAGAGTGATGAATGCGGTGCATCAGCGGTGATGCAAACAATATCCTGTATAATGCATCCTGTTTTTTTGTAATATGGATATTGGAATGGTGAATAACGACGGCTGTAAAAAAAAGTATTTCATAAATCACTAACGGTAAATAGGAGATACCGAAGATGAAGCATATCAACCCTTTTCCCGGGTAAGATAATAGCAGTTCTGCAGTATGAAAGCGCAAAGCTGTCGTGGTGTTCATCTTGGTATCCTTATGATGGAAGCGATGAAATCGCCATAAAAAAGAGATCTCATGATTTGCCCTATGCCATACATACATCCAAAAATCCATAACAAATATTGTAATACATACCAACAGCCACAAGGGAAGATTGAACTGGTGCAGTAGCCCCAGCTTATGCTGCTGAAGAAAACCAATTCCTTGTACAAAGAAAGCGGCTGGTATAAACGTAAGCGCTATATTCAATACGCCGATGGCAAGATTAAAACGCTCATTTCTCCAGTTATTAATGCCTCTCTTTTGCGGGTAAAGATGTTCCGCCACAAACTGAAGTGCGAAAACAAACGCCAGCACAAAGATTTGAACATACTTTAAACTCATTGGAAACGAAAACCGAAATTAGCAATTGAATGAAGATGATCAGCATTATTATTCCGACGTATAACGAAGCAGAAAATATTGTCAGGGTTATAACGCATTTAAAAAAGGTTGGTTCTGATGCTGTAATAGATATTATTGTTTCAGACGGTGGCAGCGAAGATGATACTATTGACAAAGCAAAAGCCGTGGGAGCGCAGGCTGTTTTATCACCCCAAAAGGGGCGTGCTGCACAAATGAACTATGCGGCTTCGCTTGCAAGGGGCGATATACTTTACTTTGTTCATGCCGACAGCTTTCCGCCAGCGGGCTTTGCAGATGATATCGAACAGGCCATCAACGATGGCTACGACCTGGGCCGTTATCGAACCAGATTTGATTCACCCAAAACCGTCTTAAAACTTAATGCCTGGGCTACCCGCTTTGATCTTTTTTTATGTATGGGCGGCGACCAAACCCTTTTTATCCGGCGACAGCTATTTGTAGTTTGTGGTGGGTTTAACGAAGACATGAAGATCATGGAAGATTATGAGTTTTGTGAGCGGGTGAGAAAGAGGGGCCGATATAAAATTATGCCGGGCAGGGCTCTAATATCTGCCCGTAAATACGATACCAATAGTTGGCTGAAGGTACAAATGACCAATGCGAAGGTTGTAAGAATGTACAAACGGGGCGCCTCACAACAAGACATGTTGGACACTTATAAACAACTGCTTAGCTACAGGAAAAATGCATTCTAAAAACAAAATCATCTGGATCACAGGTGCCTCTTCTGGTATTGGTAAAGAACTGGCCAGGCAATTGGCTGTACAACAAGCCAGGTTGATTCTTACTGCAAGGAATACTTCTGCGTTAGAAGGTATTAAAAAAGATTGCGAACAATCGGGTGCTTGTTGTGCTGTACTGGAAGCTGATATGTTGCAGCCTGAAACTTTGCCGGGTATTGCAACCAAAGCCATTGCCATTTATGGCGCTATTGATGTGGTGATTTTTTGCGCAGGCCAGAGCCAGCGTTCGCTTGCATTACATACGCAACTCAATGTGTACCGGCAATTGATGGAGGTTAATTTTTTTGCACCGGTAATACTGACCAAAAGTTTACAGGCTCAGTTTCAAAAACAAGAGGCTTCTCAAATTGTAGTTATCGGCAGTATGGCTGGCTTAATGGGTTTCCCTTTGCGGACAGGCTATGCCGCTGCCAAACATGCATTGAAAGGTTTTTTTGAAACGTTGCAAACCGAGCATAATATTCCCGGCTTGTCCATTACGATCATAAGCCCCGGCAGAATTAATACACCTCTCTCTGTAAACGCCGTTACAGGCGATGGCAGCCCGCATGGACAAATGGATGAAGGTCAGCTTAACGGCATACCGGTAAAGCTTTGTGCAAAAAAAATTATTAAAGCAATGGCTAAGCGGAGGCGTCACCTTATTATTGCCAAAGAGGAAAAAGTATTGTGGTGGCTTTGGTGGTTTATGCGTCCTTTGTATTACAGCATTGCCCGGGTAAAAGGTAAGGCACTAAACCAAAAAGGTTAAGTGACCGTAGGTAAGAGAGGATTTTATAATCATGCAAGACTACATTTCAGGTATACAACAAATTGGCATTGGTGTGAAGGACGCCGGAGAAAGCCTTCGGTATTATGCAGGGCTTTTTGGGATGGATACGCTTGTGTTTAACGATGTGTCGGAAGCAACCTTGATGGCACGCTACACCGGTGGTAAAGTTTATAAGCGACGTGCAGCACTTTCCCTCAACATGCAGGGTGGTGGCGGCTTTGAGATATGGCAATTTCAAAACCGGCAGCCTGCCGAGCCGTCTCAACTATTACAATACGGTGATATTGGTATTTATGCAGCTAAACTTAAATGCGCTGATGTAAAGAAAGCTTTTGCATCTCTTTCTTTATTAGATGATATAAACACAACAGGGCTTAAACATGATGCCAAAGGTGATTGCCACTTCTTTGTAAAAGATAAATACCATAACAATTTTAATGTGGTATTTGGCAACCATTGGTTTCAACAAAATAATGACAACACCGGTGGGGTTGCAGGCGCAGTAATAGGCGTAAGTGACATGCAAAAATCAGTTGCTTTTTACACATGGCTGCTGAATATTAATGATGTGGCGTTTGATGAAATTGTTACTGATGACGATAACCTTCGGCACCGAAAAGTTCTACTGCAGAAACATTCTATTGGTAAAGGTGCTTTTGGTAAACTACTTGGCTCTATAGAAATTGAACTGGTGCAAAGTTTAGACCGTCAGCCAAATGAAATGTATGCCGACCGGTTTTGGGGCGATTGCGGATTTATTCATTTGTGTTTTGATGTGTTCGATATGTGTGGTCTGAAAAAAGAAGCTGAGAAAAACGGTTATGTTTTTACGGTTGATAGTATTAATTCTTTTGGCATGGAAGCTGCGGCGGGCCGCTTCTGTTATATGGAAGATCCGGATGGCACATTGATTGAACTGGTAGAAACTCACAAAGTACCTATTATAAAAAAGCTTGGTCTTTATCTGAATTTGAAAAAAAGAAATTTAGAAAAACCATTACCTGACTGGATGATAAAATTGATGGCATTAAGTAAAGTGAAATAGTATGCTTTAGTAAGCAGGATCACCAGCCTCCCGGTACATCTTTTTCTTCATCAACATCTGTAAGAGTTTGTAACACCGTGTAAGAAAGGTGTGAAGTTTTCATAAGCTCTAAAGTCTGTTCAAATACCCGCCCTGTGCTCCATTGTTCCAGGTTGAATATTTCAATATGCATTTCTTTCATCCCTAATAGATAATAGCCTCCATCAGTTGCCGGCCCAACGACAATGTCAGTTATATTTAAAGACAAAAAAGCTTCATCTATTATAGTTGCAGAAAGGTCATAGCAATCACTACCTATAATGCAAACCCTATCATAACCTGTCGTAAACACGTATTCAAAAGCCTGGCGCATGCGATCCCCCAGGTCTCCGTCGGTCTGCCTGGCCTTAAAATAACCTGGTCTTTGCCACAAATCTTCCTTTACTATTTCGTCCGAATAGAAAATAAATTTATCCATCATAATTTTGTCAGTTATTAAGAAAGTGTGTTGTAATAACTTTTTATAAATGGAAAGCGCTGCATCATTGCCCAAAGTAGCGGCAAGTCTTGTTTTTACTTTCCCCAATTCAGGATGGCGCACGAAAACAATAAGGGCCTGTTTCATGATTGTCTTAATTTTTCACCTTCTGTTTTGTTGGGATGTAAAGTGGTGTTGTGATTAAGCCCAAGATCGATTTGATATTGTGGGGAGGAGTGTTTCGGTGCTTTTCCGAACCTCAACCAAAATGCTCTAAGTCCTGTTTTGATTTTTTCAAACAACACGAACGGAGGCTTGTAACCAAAGGCCCTGTACCTGCCCGGCTGCACTTTACCTTTCGCGGTCACAAACGTTTCAAAATTTTTCACCCATTTTTTAAATGGTCCCATAAAGGCTGTATTGTCAATTACGTTTTCACTTTGGTTTTCGCTATATTTTTTGCCAACGCCGCTATCCGCATATTCCCAAAGCGTTTCGGGCACCTCAATGCCACCATACCGGCATTGCCAAACCAGCGGAGCATAGGCTTGCCGCATATCATCAAACGGCTCAGCTTTACCGTCAAAGTAGGCTTTGTGTCGCAAAATTTTGGGGATATTGTTTTCATCCATTTCATCGCCGCCCTGGTCACCATAGCAAAAAAAACCGGCCGTTCTTCCTTCAAGGTGATTGATCATAAGTTCTCGCCACTTTTCTGATTTTTCCAGTGCCATCGCCTTTTCCGGATCTTTATGGGCAATTAATTTTTCTTCAGGGTTGCCGCCATTCATACACACCAGGCGGTCAAACATCAGCTTCAAATTGCTGGTGGGTGCGTACCAGTTTACGGGGCCAATGATAGCCCACGCATCGGCCATATCCAGCCTGGCGTAAAGGTCTGCATCCCACATAAAATCAGGTTCAGCATAGCTATTTTTTTTATAACAGTTACATGGCCACACGCATAGAGCCATGGATGTAGACACGCAGGCATTGCAGCTTTGTATGTGTGCCCGGCCATACGCATTACTGAGATCTTCGAAATCAATCTCCCAATCCGCCGGTAACATACCAGCCATTTTTAGCATAAGCATTCTTGCTTTACTATCAACACCGGGGCAATTGTATTGTTTACGTGCCGAACCTGCAATTAATAAAACTCTTAATGGTCTTTGGTCAGCAGGAAGAGCAGCATTTTTATCATTCGGTTTCATAGTTCAAGTTAGTGATTATGCAATTTTGTGGACGGTATTGCAACGCTTGCTTGGCGATACATTTTTCTAATTAAACAATTACCATTATTATATTTAAACAATTATGCAAAGCGTTTGGGAAGTAATAAAAAATTATTATTCCACACTGGGAACCCGTTGCCAGGTTGACCCAATTATATTTCTTGCAAGACATGTGGTTGCCACACCTCTCTTTATACTGTGTATTAAATGGCTTGTAAAAAATTACCGCAACAAAAAATCACTGGCGTGCCCCCTGATTAGTTCTGTTATGACTTTTAACGCGGCTAATATTTATGTCATCATTTTTGGTAAAATCATTCCGTGGTGGATATATGTTATTCTAGGTGCAACCACACTAATCAGTGGCTACTTCTCCTACAAGAGCGTAAATCAAAAGCTGCATACCTGAATGGCAATAATAAAATCTTTTATTGTACTCAATAACAAACAACATTTCGCATGAAATATAAACCGCCGAAGTATAAGCACAGCGGTGAGGCCTTTGTTTTCAAGTAAAATTAACAGCAACCGCCGCCATCATAAAAATAGGTAGAACCGGAAATAAAAATATCGTCACGATCAAGCCTCGCCAGGTTACCGGCAGTTTTGTCGCAAACAGCCAGCGGTTGATTAGGAATCATTACATGGCCTTTATTATCATCAAACTGGTGATCGCCGCCATAATAGATGGCCGTTCTGCCGGTAAACACACATGGGCCATCCGCCGGCATAGGGTCTTTGATAGCACATACTTCAACGCTTTCAATAAAGATTAATTCATTTGTAGCATAGTTCTTTGGATCAAGAATCCGGTAGGGACGTCTTGCCCTGATCTCGACTGTTCCAAAGCCAATGTCGGTGATCATTTCAATATAGTCTTGTAAGGGTAAAGCACCACTCAGGCAAAGCGCTCTTAACCTTTCATCGTCTTTTAAAGCTTCGGGCATTTCTGTTTCACAAGTTGGATCACTTAGCACCAGGCGGCCACGGGGTTTTAAAACGCGATACATTTCTTTCAGCGCCTGCTTCAACTCATCTTCTTTAAAAATATTGAACAAACAGTTTTGGGCTGCTACGTCAATGCTGTTATCCTCTACGGGAAGGTCAAGGGCATCACCTTTTTTTAGTTCTACAAACTCAGATCTAAACCAGGGATTAAGTTTTTCCGCCTCAACAAAATTTTGTTTGCTCGCCTCTAACATTTCATCAACTACATCAATGCCAACCACGCCTGATTTCTGCCTGCTGAAATAAGCAAACTGCAAAAGTTCCATGCCGCCACCAACTCCAACATATAATATGCGGGGATTATTCACCAGGTCACGTGGATTAACCGTAGAGCCGCAGCCATAATTCATGTCAAGCATTTTTTTTGGCATGTCAAGACCAGGCAATTGCCAAACTGGTGTTGTTGTACAACACAAGCCCACATTAGGATTCTCGGCTGCCTCTTTGTAAACGTTTCGGGTAGTTTCTAAATAAGTTGTGCTCATTAATAATCGATTTTATTTTTAAGAAGTTCCATAAAAAAATTTACAGTACTTCCACCAATTAAAGGTGTTACAATATATATCTATAGATGTTCGGTGTCATGGAAATCAACACTCGTTCAACTGAAGTTCATTGATCTGCTATTTGAAAGATTGAAATAATTCATTTTGCGACAAACAGAATGCCGATAAAACTGAATGTTCAAAATTCTTTATCTCTTTAGATCGTATCAATAGTTTGATGTAAATTTTTTGTTTCTACTCTGCTACCGCTCCTCCACAACTGCTGCCTGCGCCGGCTGTGCAACCGTAACAATGTTGATTAATAACAATCGTACGGCGATCAAGCGATTCTTTATTAAAGTCTGAGATATGTTTATAGCTGCTGGAGACCTTCAAGTCGAGCATTTGATTAAAATCGCAATCATACAACCAACCATCCCAGCCAATTGAAATCGTGTTACGGCACATCACATTTGATGCAGCAACAGGGTTGTAGGCCGCGACAAGTTTTTCCATATATTTTTCATAATTGCCACTTTGCAAAAGATAATCCAGAAACCGGCTTATAGGCAGGTTGGTTATGGCAAAAAGATTATTGAAAGCTATACCGTAACGCTCCATTAAAACTTGTTTATATTCTTTTTCCAAAGACAATTGTGCAGGAGGCATGAAAGCACCGGCCGGGTTATAAACAAGATTTAAAATGAGGTTGAAACCTGGCTGACCATAACCCACTTTATTAAGCATCTGCAGGGCTTTTATACTGTCTTGAAACACGCCGTCGCCGCGTTGACGGTCAGTTCTATCCTGCGAATAAAAGGGTAGCGAGGAGACTATTTCAACATTATGTAATTTAAAAAAGTCCGGTAGGTCATAATACTTTTTGTTGGCCAGTATGATCGTAAGGTTACAACGCACAATGACATGCCTGTCCAGTTTTTTTATTTCTTCAACAAACCAGCGAAAATCTGGATTCATTTCGGGAGCGCCGCCGGTAAGGTCAACTATTTTCAACGACGGATTATTTTTTAAAGCGGTTAAACATTGCGCCATCGTCTCTCTCGTCATAATTTCTTTACGGTCGGGGCCTGCATCAACATGACAATGCTTACAAACCTGGTTACACATTTTGCCTACATTGACCTGGAAGATTTCTACGCCGGTTGGTTTAAGTGGGAACAGGCCGCTCTCTTCAAGTTTTTGCTGAAATGGTATCAGCGCAAAATCACCCGTTTGGCCATGCTCAATGATGTCAAGCTGCAGGTGCACATCAGCTAATTCGCTATGCTTTGCTTTTAATGATTTTGTTTCTTTCATAGATTGATGATCTCTTTGCAGAAACCAGGTTAATTTTTAACTCATAGCCAATACAGAAATAAATTTTTCTTGTTACTAGCTTTTACATGCCAACTTCTTTCACCTTGTTCATCATCTGCACACCGTGTACCAATACCGCTCCACCTTTTAATGGCACCGGCCACATGAACGGCTTCCATCATCTGGCCTTCACGCCATCCCTTTTCAAAAGCATCATTGCTCATGGGGTTTGTTTTATGTAATTATTTAAGGTTAATGTCCAGTCGTAATCTTTAAACCTGATGGCTGGCGAAGCATCTGCAGGAATTATTTTATGCTGTCGCAAAATTTTTATCAACCCTTTTTTGCCACCAAAATCAGCACGAAACCAACTCATTAATTTAGGTAAATAAATGATATGCTTTCCGCTGTCGTAATCTGCTTCGCCGGATAAAAAGGCTTTGGTAGCCAGGTCTAATTGCGCATCCAGTTTTTCATCATTATAAAAGGCAATAGGCGGGCAGCTTTTTGCACCGCAATTAAGAGCAAAGTGAATGCGGTAATCCAGTTTATCCACCCTCAGCATTTTTTCTTTTTTTGATGGAAAGATTTTATTAAGGTATCCCAAACTCCATTTAATTTTTGAATGCCGGAGAATGCCATGCTCTATGTCATCAAGACTATATTTTTCATTAGCCACATCAATACTTTTTTTTCTAAAGAAGATATTGCGGCTTTTATATTGTTCAGGATGTGTCTTTAGTGAATATTGCGTAAAGCCATTATACAGGTTGATCCAAAAAGCTTTTTTTTCATTATCGTTTTTGAGATTGTCAGTCAATTCAGCATAGGACAGCGTCTTTAGTTTCACCGAAAGTGCGGCAAGTGTGTCACCAGTTTTGGCGGCATAAATGTAATCCTGCGAAATCGCCACCATACTGTTGCCGCTGCGTTGCATGGTATTCATGGTTGTTAGATTTGTTTCCTGGAATTGAGTGTCAACGCCGGTTTGCATGATAACGGCCGGTGCTGTTAGCCATTTCCGTATTGCATCGGCTGTTATGGACTCAGCCTCGGTAATCTCCATTACTTTATCGTTTTTTATTATCACGGTATATGGCAGCGATGGTGGTCGAAAAGTTTCATTCCACTTATTGTCTTCGTCCACAATAATCCGGAATGGAAATCCACTGCGACTGTTAATAAATTGCGTCAACTGCGCTTCAGTTTCATTCGACACCAATAAAATGTTGATCTCATTCTTAAAGGTATCCTGAATAGATTTAATGTTTGGCAATGCCCGTAAGCACGGCATACACCATGTTCCAAAAAAATCGATAATTGTGAGTTTATTATTTAGGTTGGTGAAATCAGCCGTGGATGAGTTGCCGTCCAAGAGTTTTTTCACAGGTAAATGCGGTACGTTTTCGCCTTTCTTTAAGCCATCCTGAGCAGAGGTTTTAAAATGTATGGAATAAAATAGGAGGAGACAAATTATTTTAAGTGGGCAAACTCTCATGCAACGAATTAGAAACAAGGTACGTAATTGAGCATGCAACCGTTTTATTACCTATTTTAACCCAAGCAAAATCATTTATAAAGGAGACGGTAAGTTTTTGAAGACGCAAGTTACACAGGCTACTTTGGAAGGCGTTGTCTTGGATAGCGGCTTAATGCTTTAGTAGTGCTAAATTTTAAAAAATCATCCCCACATATAGAAGCGCTTGAAAATATTTTTCCAGTACAACATTGATAAATGATATTCCTGCGCAGATTTACATTACGGATCATTTTAATAACCAGGGGTGTATAATATATAGTATGTTTCCACTTACTCACCGGAAGGCTTTTCTAAAGCAAGGCCTATAGCTGCCGGTTGCCCAAAATTTGGGGTACCATCGGCATTCCAGCTAAATTTCTGCATTCTTGGACTTCGTTTGTCTCCACAACCGTCGCCACTTGAAGGATTAGCATGATACAAAATCCAATCTTCAGTATTATCTAACGATTTAAAGAACGTATTATGACCCGGCCCAAAAGCACCGCCAGATGTGTTTTTTGTAAACACGGCCGATGGCGATTTTGTCCAGTTGGAAGCAACAAGCGGATCACTGCCATCACTAAGTGTAAGCATGCCTAACGCATAATCATCTGTCCAACATCCACTGGCGGAAAAAATAAGAAAGACTTTGCCTGAAGGACTTTTCAAAATTTCCGGCCCTTCATTTACCGCTGGAGGCGCCCCGTTCATTTCCCACGCGTACTGTGGCGAAGAAATAAGTGAACGGGGCGTAGCAAGTGTTGCGGGATCATTCATTTGCGCAATGTAAAGTCTTTGTGTGTTGTCTGAAGCCGAAGCCTGACCGCTCCACACAAAATAGTTAGTAGCATTGTAAGTAAACACTGTTCCGTCTATTGCAAAAAAATCTGCAGTAGCATCATAAATTTTTCCTTTGTCAACCCAGGTGCCTTTTGCTGGATCTGCATTCTCATTTTCCAATACAAAAGTTCTTTGAGTACTTAAGTCTGTTGATGAACCGGCGGTATAATACGCATACCATTTATTATTTAAATAATGGAGTTCCGGCGCCCAAACATTTTGAGAATTTGGGCCTGTTAAGGGCGCAGTCCAGATGTTATTGGCAACAGCCTTTCTAAGCTCTGACATTTTTCGTGTCGTCCATAATGCGATCCGGTTACCTAAGGTGTGTGTATAATAATACGTACTATCTTTTTTTATAACCCATGGATCCGGACCAGATGATAGCAACGGATTAGTAAAGGTATTAACCGTTATCGGGGGAAGGGTTGGCGGACTTTGCGGTTTTTCTTTACAAGATTGAACGCCAACCAAAAAGAACAGTACAGCTAACAGGAAAGACTTTTTTGCTGAATATATAACGGTCATCAAATAATATTATAATTAGCTAAACACAAAAAAACAATACCCGTGCCCACAGCTATTATCACCATCCCGGATTTTGAACGAGGTTAGGATTGATATCCAGCTCTGATTGTGGTATAGGCATATACTTATTTCTGCCCAGCTGGAAATTCTCAAACTCGGGATCACGGGCTTTCAATATCGCAAGCTTTGAAGCGTCATCGAAATAGCCCCAACGTGCAAGATCATTCCAGCGCAAAGATTCTCCTGTTAATTCTGTAATTCTTTCATGCTCTAATTGTTGCTGAAATTCTTCCTGGCTCATTCCGGGACGAACAGTCGAAAGGGGTGCTAATCCGGCTCTTGCTCTAACCCGATCTACATATTGATAAGCATCTGCTGTTCTGCTTACATTATTTAAAGCTTCAGCGTACATCAATAAAACATCCGCATAGCGGATTACCCGAAAATTGATTGGGCTATTGAAAACTTCAAATTCATCAATTCTGAAATAGTCATCAAGGTATTTATGGTACCAAACCCTATTTCTGAAATTATCATCATAATTTTTTGAAGTGAACGTTAACCCATAAATCATTGTAAAGTCTGGCCCTCTTTGATCAGTAGAATCATATAATGCTGTTACAGCCAAACGCGGGTCTCTTTCTCCGGATGCTGTCGATTCTTTTAAGAATTCGCGAACTACCCAACGATGCATATTTGCGTCACTGAAACCATGACCAGGTGGTGCAAAAAACGGTGCCCGGCTAGTGCCCACGTTTGATGTAGGTCCATCGTCGCCGCCATTTTCAGGTCGCATTTTAAATTGTATTTCGAAAACAGATTCATTATTGTTTTCTGTAGTGTGCCGGAAATTATCAGCGAAGTTTGCTACCAACCCATACATTGAAGCTCCGGGTCCTTCTACCAACCAGTTAAGTGCGTCTATGGTTTCCTGGTATTCTCGCTGCTGTAGGTGTACCCTGCCCAAGAGTCCATAAGCGGCACCTTTTGTAGCCCTGCCAACATCATCACCAGTATACAATTCCGGTAGAGCTGCAATAGCATCAGTCAGATCAGTTTCAATTTGAGTCCAAATTTGCTCCTGCGCTACCTGGGACGGTTTGTCTGTAGGTTGAGAAGGCTCTAAAATTAAAGGTATAGTGCCCCAAATAGTTACAAGATCATAATAGTATAAGGCTCTTAGAAATTTTGCTTCTCCAAGGTATCGTGTTTTTAAAGCCTCATCCATGTCAATATTTGGCACATTGGTTACTACCTGGTTTGCTCTGTACACACCCCGCCAGTGGTGCCACCATGTATCATAGTTTACTTCAAAACTATATTGGGTAATATTTAAAGCGCTAATGCTGCGTAGCTCATTCCAAGGGCTTGTAGAGTAGCCGTCATCTGAGCGAACATCCATATAATAAGGTAACCAGCGGGATCCAGGGGAGCCGTTACGGTAAAAATTGCCGTATACTGCATTGAGCCCTTCTAACGCGTCCTGGCTGGTTTTCCAAAAAGTTGATTCGTCTATCCGATTAGGATTAACAACATCTAGGTCAACTGATTTTTTACAAGACGTTACCATCACCAATACTGTGGCTGCAAGGCAACATTTCATTAATATATTCATGGTTGTGTATTAAAAATTATTAATTAAAGACCAACGCTAATTCCCGCAGAAATGATTCTTAAAGCTGGATACTGCCCATTGTCCAGACCTCTCTCAAAAATATTTACACCAGTGATATCCGGGTCAAGACCTTTGTAATCAGTTATTGTAAGTAAATTCTGACCACTCACAAAAATTCGGCTATTGGACAGCTTCATACGTTTAAGAAAATCTTTGCTCAAATTATATGCAATCTCCACGTTGCGCAAACGCAGGTAGCTGCCACTTTCCAGCCAACGATCGCTTTGTGGCAATACGTTGTATTGAATTCCCTGATCCGGTGCACCAATTGCAGCACGGGGCCACTCAGTGCTTGGGTTTTCCGGCGTCCAAAACGTAGCACCTTTACGGAAATTTGTATTCTGATCCATTCGATCTACAGTATACCGTGGACGATTGTACAACTTATTACCTACGACTGCATACCACTGCATGTTGATGCTGACATTTTTATACGATGCATTCAACTGAAGGCCGGATTCAAAATCAGCCCAAGGGCTACCTGCATAATACCGGTCTTTATCCAGGTCAAGAACTCCATCATTGTCTACATCGACGTACCTTATATCACCTGGCTTTGACCACGGTTGAAGAACTTCCCCTGTCTTCCCCTTGTGTGCATCTATCTCTGCCTGGCTTTGGAAAATCCCGGCAGTTTTCAATACATACCATTCTCCAATTGCACGTCCCAATTGCGTGCGGGCATCACCTAATTGTGTATACTTTGTAGTTTGATTACCAAACGCGACCACTTTATTTTTGATGGTAGTAAAATTCACACTAGCGTCCCAACGAAAATCACCGGTTAATTTCGGCCTTAAAGACAGTGCTAACTCAAAGCCTTTGTTTTGCAGTGAGGCCGCATTAACTGCAGGATTACCCCCTGCATTTCCTGTGGTAAGGCTTATAGGAAGATCAACCAATACGTCTTCGGTCTTGGCTATAAAATAATCTGCTGAAATCGTGAACAGGCTATTTAAGAAACCAGCTTCTAAACCGACATTCGTTGTTTTTTTGCGCTCCCAACGGAGATCTCTATTTGCCAAACGTGTTACTGTTTGACCAAGTTGCTCTACTTCATTAGCCCCAAATACCGCACGTGGAAAAGGGTTTATCTGGGCATAATATAGCCAGGGTTGTAAAAATTCTGAGTTACCTAAACTGCCGTAAGATGCACGCAATTTTAAATCGTTCACAGCTTTTACGTTCCAGAAATCTTCTTTAGAGATTCGCCATGCTACTGAAGCTGAAGGAAAATTACCCCAGCGATTGCTCTTACTAAACAATGAGCTTCCATCACGGCGGAAGGTTAAACTTGTTAGATATTTATCGTTGTACGTGTAATTTACTCTTCCAAGAATCCCTATATTGTTCCAAAGATTGGTATAAGGGTCTTCGCTTGTAGGGTTGCCCTCAATGGTTGTAAAACGACGTATCGGATAATCAAAAGTCTGGTTACTGAATCCTGCTACCGCACTTACCCGGTGGTCTCCAAAGTTGTGGTCGTAGTTTATAGTATGTTCATATAATTTAGAGTCAAACTTTCCCTGGCTTCTGAAAGTAGATAATAAGTTATTATTAGGTGAAGGTGTTCCCTGCCGAACAGTGCCCGGGCTGCGGGTACCTTCGCCTTTGTCATTTGACTTTTCAAACCCAAAGTTGAAGCGATAAGTTAAACCTTCAATTATTCTGAAATCGAGAAATGCATTGCCTCGAATTTTAAAATTCTTTTGCTCAAACTGATCTAATCTTTGTAAAGCCGGAACGTTAGCTGTAAGCGTACTTAGATATGCATTGTTTAAGCCTATTCCCCAACCTCCCGGATTCTCCGCACTCTTGTACCGCTCACCCTGTAACGCTACAACGGGAGGCAAGGCGATCATATCAACAAAAGGATTAACGCCCACACCAGCCGATGCTATCGGATCTTCTTTCGTTCTGCTCAACAAAAGATTCTCACCAATTGTAAAACGACCGAGCTTGACATCTGTATTAATCCTGAAAGCATTACGTGAAAACGAGTTGTCTATCACCGGCCCTTTGTTTTGAAAGTGGTTTCCACTTACGTAAAAATTGACGGTTTTTTTTATGGCCCCGGAGAAAGCAAGGTTGTATTCGCTAATAGCGCCCTGGCGTAAAAACTCGTCTTGCCAATCTGTATTAATTGCGGGATCAAAGTCCGTTGTTAAAGATGTAGGGACATCTAAATTGCCGGCCTGGTAAAGCCGTGTTGCCAACGCACTATATTCGTTTGCATCCATCATATCATAACGGTTAGCAACAGACTGAATTCCGGCTTTGATGCTTCCGTTTATTTTTACCGGGCCTTGCTTTCCTTTTTTGGTGGTAATGATAATGACACCGTTAGCCGCCCGTGAACCGTAAATGGCAGCAGCAGACGCATCTTTCAATATTTGTATTGACTCGACATCCTGCGGATTGAAATCAGGGGTGGCATCGCTATACATACCATCAATGATATATAAAGGATTATTGCCGGCGAATGTTCCTGCTCCGCGAATATCTATTTTTGCGCCGCCGCCCGGCGCACCTGTGTTACGTACAGTAACTCCCGGAGTTAACCCCTGTATGCTTTCTGCCACTGTATTTGAGATGTTGCGGTTTGCAACATTTGGGTCAATAATACTTACGGCCCCTGTCAAATCTTTCTTCCTCACGGTTTGGTACCCAATTACCACAACTTCACTTAATGTAGCGTCTTCTCTTTTTAGGTTTGTATTAATCTCAGATCCGGTGACACCAACCTCGCGGTTCTGAAAACCTACAGAACTAATAACTAAGGTGCTGCCCGACGGCGCATCAATGTTGAATTGACCATTTGCATCTGTAGTAACCGAACGGTTAGTTCCTTTTACTGTGATCGTTGCGCCGGAAAGTACATCGCCGGAATCAGAACGTAAAGTCCCTCTTACTGCCTGTTGCGCAAATACATTAATGTTTATCAACATCACTGCAAGCGTCGCAAAGGCAAAATGATAGAGTCGATTTTTAATTTTCATTTTTTGCTTTTTGGATGGAAGGAATTGTTTCTTGAAGATATAAAAAGCCGCATCAACATTTGGACCAAACAGACTGGAAATTTCATCAATCCGCTGCATCGAATCGTTTATTGTTGCGGGAAATAATATTTGTAACACAATTGTTGCTTACTAAGTTTATTGTTAAGTGCTTTTTATTAGATATGCTATTAATAAAACACTAATTAAAAAGATTAAAACTATTAGCAATAAAAGTAGTAATGATGAACTCTGGTAACGATTTTCATTGATTTGCTTTTCCGTTTTTTTATAGCGGATATATGCTAACAACAGTGACACCGCACCCAGTGCTACCAACACAATACCCATGATAGCGGAATAGCCTTTCTGCTGAATTACAAATTGTTTACCTAGCAGCAATGTCAATTGTTTTACAAACAAAGAAAACTTTACTACCACAAAGCCAAAAGCCATTAGCCCTATACTTGTTCTCACCCAGGCTAGCAAAGTTCTTTCATTGGCTAAATGATCAGCAGTTATTTTTGGTTTTTGTTCATCCATATTTTTATAGATTAAGACAGGCGAACATTAGGGATGTACAATAGCCCAACCGTGGTAATGTCTTATAATTATTTCGCCATTGCCTGTTGGTACATAAGAAATAAAAGGCCACAATTCATCTTTACCAATCTTTCTTTCTTTAAGTGTATTTGCACATTGAGCCAGGAGCACGCCTTTTTTTTGTAGATTAAGAAGTGCTGTATCGTAAGGATTTGTTTTCCTAAACATCTCAACACCATCACCAAAAGCGATCAACTCAACCTGTAGCTTGCCCTTCAGTCGTGGATCTTCTAAAGCATTATTTATATTACGTAAAATACCTTTGATTTTTTTTTCGTCAGATTGGTTAATCACATACAAAGCTTTGTAAGAATTCAAGGTAGCTACAGCACCATTAAAATGAGCATTGCTATCTACTTGCTGACTGAAAGTTTTTGTATTGAAACAAAACGCTAAGCCTAATAAAAACAGTGTGGTCTTTTTCATACATAGTATATTTTCTAAATTATTTTTTTGCAT
>JBDSRT010000257.1:0-6276 GCA_039929165.1 Ginsengibacter sp. | reverse complement strand
TTCTGGTCGTTAGATATAGTAAGAAAGGATGGGTTTGAAGAACTGTCTGTCGAGTTGAGAAATTCACTTTTGCCGGTAGCAGCATCAAACTTATAAACGTAAATGCCTTTGCTGCCAGTGCCAGTGTAGGTCCCCACATACATCTGTAAGTTTTGAGCTAAAGAACCGAAACCTGTCAGCAGCAAGGCAACCATTATATAGATCCTCATCATTATAATTTTTATAAAGTAAATGATTATGATAACATCACCAACATTTAGCAGCAAATTAAGTTTGTCACCAATTTTTATGAGGTAATTTTGCGCATCACTTATGTAAAACATTATTGATCATGCGTATAGCTTTTATCGCTCTATATATTCTTACCAGTTGTATTGCTTTTGCCCAATCTCCGGAAGCCTTCAAGGTGCCGCTTTACAAAGCCAGCATTCACAGAGGAGACAGCGTTGACATTGTTTTTACTTTTCAGTTAAAGAAAGAAGATAACAAGCCCGTTGTTTATATAATCAATGGCAATGAGAAAATAAGGCTTGATAAGGTTGATGTAACAGGTGATTCAATAAAAATGGACATGCCTGTTTTCGAATCATCTTTTAAAGCAAAGATTGCTGTTACAACCTGGACGGGCACGTGGACAAGAGGAACCTCAGCAAATGATATAACATTGCCTTTTACTGCAGAGCCTTCCTCGTCACGGTTTGAAGCCGTAAAAGGAAAAGCTGTGCATAACATTACCGGTCGCTGGGCATCGACATTTGCTAATGATAAAACAAAGGCGGACGGCTCTGTTGCTGAGTTTCTACAGAAAGGCGATAAGCTTACCGGAACGTTTTTAACGCCTTCCGGTGATTACAGGTATCTTGAAGGTATTGTTACAGGCAACACATTAAAGCTTTCAGGTTTTGATGGCATACATGCAATGGTTTTTATGGCAGATATTACTTCAAACAACAGTATTGAAAATGGTATGTATTACTCAGGAGCGAAATATAAAGAAGCCTGGAAAGCTGTAAAAGATCCTAACGCCACTGTTATCACAGACAGCTCAAATATGCGCTTAAAGCCCGGAGAAGACAAGCTTAGCTTTACCTTCCCTGACTTAGATGGTAAGCCGGTTTCCATTAAAGATGAGGCTTATAAGAAAAAAGTCGTGATCCTGCAAATCATGGGTTCGTGGTGCCCGAACTGTATGGATGAAATGAAATTTTTAAGCGCCTATTATGACGCTAATAAAAACCGTGGTGTAGAGATCATTGGGCTTGCTTATGAATATAGTACTGACTTTGACCGCTCGGTAAAAAGCTTAAGAAAATTTCAGAAACAGTTTGATGTTAAATACCCGATGCTGGTTACCGGCGTAAAAGTGTCTGACAGTTTAAAAACCGAAAAGACACTGCCTGAGGTCTCTCCTATTAAAGTTTTCCCATCTTCCATCATTATTGATAAACAAGGTAAAGTCAGGAAATTTGATAGCGGCTTTGTTGGCCCCGGCACTGGTAGTCATTATGAGGAGTATAAAAAGGAATTTGCGGCTACCATTGATGAGTTGCTGAAAGAGTAGACTTAGTGCAGAATGGCAAATGGTAACTTGTGAGTAGCGAATTGTGAGTAGTGTTAAAACATCTGCCCATGACCATTAACCACTAACAATTACCACTTACCACTCGCCACTGCCTACTTCTCATTCGCCATAAGTACTCTTAAAAAATTAAGACCAAGAATTTTCCTGACATCTTTTTTTGAATAGCCTCTTTGCAATAATGCTTCCGTAACTAAAGGGTAAGTTGTTACATCAAACAATTCTTTTGGCGTTGAATTAATGCCGTCAAAATCAGATCCAATACCTACATGATCAATACCTGCAATCTTTACAATGTGATCAATATGATCAATTAACAGCGATAAGGGCGCTTTCATATCTTCAACCTCATTGGCATATTTTTTAAATAGCGCTGCATTGGCAAAGTGAGGCTCGGGATTTCGCAGCAATAAAGAATCTCTTTCAACTTTATGTTTCACCTGGAAAGCGTGATCTTTCGTTGAGAAATTACTATCTAAAAATCCAGAATAAAAATTCACGTGAATAACACCGCCGTTTTTAGCCACGGTACTTATCTGATCATCTTTTAGATTTCTAAATACCGGTGCAAGTGCATACGCAGAACTATGCGACGCAATAACAGGCCTTGTTGTAGCGGCTATTACATCATAAAATGTTTTTTCGCCAACATGCGAAATATCTATCATCATACCTAGAGCATTCATTCTTTTGACTACCTGTTTTCCAAAATCATTAAGTCCTTTTGGTGCATTGGTGGAATCGGTAGTTTCAAACATGGCTGAGGTTGCCCAGGGTGTTGAGTTATTCCAGGTCAGCGTCATATAACGCACACCACGCTTATATAAACTATCTAATTTATCCAGATCATCTTGTATCATGTGGCCACCTTCTACCCCAATCATAGCTGCAAGCTTTTTATCCTTCACTGCCTTTTTAAGTTCTATTGAAGAAGTCACCAACGCTATGGTGGAAGGATTTCTTTTTAGGGTTGCAAACAAGGTGTCAATCTGGGTATTTGCATAATTAAAAGGTTGCTTCATTTCACCATCACACCAGATAGAAAATATTTGCGCATCCACACCGCCTTGTTTAAATCGTGCAATATCAGAATGTGTCTTTCCTAAAAGGTTATCATCAAAGCTTAAGTGTTTATCAAAGCATTCAGTTAAGATGTCATTATGGGTATCAACCACCAACGATTTTAAATGAAACTTTTTATGAGCCTGTGAATATGACAAGTGAGCAAAACAAATCAATGCAACAACTGCAATTGCTTTTTGAACAAGATTCATGATTATATAGTAACGAGTTGAAGGATCATCAAATGTAAGGGATTACCATCCTATGTTCTATTAAGTGATCTGCATAAAAAAAGAGAACAACTCGTGTTGCTCCCTTAGGAATTTATAGAAGTTATTTTTAGTTCTTCTTCTCAGGCACATTTACTTTTGAGGCCGGCAGCTTTGTTTTTGGCGCTTCCCCGGAATAAAGTGTTGGATCAACCTGTTCAGGATTGCCCTGGTAAACCCATGTAAGTTTAGTGATGTATTTGTTGAAGGCGCTATTGATATCAGCAACCTTTACACTTTTAAGATCATTAGTCAAGGTAAGTGCACGACGCCAGTTATTGTGTAATACTTCATTGGCGGCAAGTGATGCAGCCTGTGCACTGTTCGTTTCCTGTTGAGAATAAAAACGGGTGAGATAAGATGTTTTCATATTACGTAATTCATCTTCTGTAAAACCAGTTTTTTTTGTTTTATCAATTAATGCGGTGACCACACCAATGTATTTATTAGGTTCTTTGGTAGAAACCACGATGTTAGAAGATGGCGACAAACCATTATCGAAATAAGTATATGGCGCATATGATAAACCATTGTTGGTTCTCACTTCTAAAAAGTTACGGTCATAAAAAATACGCATAGCTAAAGTAAAAGCATTATAATCCGCTGTACCCGGCAAAGGCCCGCCAGATACGGCTTGTATATAGTTTGTAGCGAAGTCTTTCTTCTCACTAACGAAACTTGATTTAAGCGGAACATAGCTTTCTTTAGTTTGTTGAAAAGCTTTACCAGAAGGTATTGCCTTAAGCATAGTAGAAATTTTTTGTTCTATATCTGCACGCTCCACTTCACCTACTACAACAATAACCATTCTTGATTTTGTAAGTATTGAGGTGTAATAAGCTTTTGTTTCTGCGGCGGTTAAAGCCTTAACGGTTTCCTCAGTGCCTTCAGGAATTTTTGCATAATTCTTCCCGGCAAAAGCAACAGACTTAGCATATTTTGAAATAGCATAATCAGGTTGAGAAGCCTGGGCTTTCAAATTATTTATAGCATCCTGTTTAATCCTGTCAAATTCTTTTTCATCAAAACGTGGCGTAGTTAAAGCATCAACATACAAAGGCCAAACAGTTTCAAAATCCATCTTGATACAGTTCATGCTAAAGCTGGCAAAATCCATCCCGGTATACCCGCCAACTCTTGCGCTTACTTTATCCAGTTTATTCTTGAAAGTGTTTTTATCATCTTTCACAGTACCACATTCTGTAAGTGCTGAAATGGCGAGGTTTTCAATGCCTGCTTTATTAGCCGGGTAGTTTTGAACGCCGCCTTTAATGATGGTTTGTATTTCAACGATCTCGTTGTTGCTTGGCTGAACAATAACTTTTACGCCGTCAACAGTAAAATCATAAGCGTCTTTCTTTTGTGCCGTAAGATGCAAAGCAAAGCCTGAAAAAAGGAATAGCATCAACACACGGCTATATATATTCATTGGTTTCATGGTTAATTAGTTTGTTGGTTTAAAAAATGCAGATGGCTGAAATGTTTTGTTCATCTCAGGGTTAATGATCATTCCGGCTATGTAAGGCTTACCTATTACATACTTCTTTACATAATCCTGAATGTCTTTACGGGACACTTTTTTACAATCTTCTGTGTAGTTAGTAAAATAGGCAAAAGAAGTGCTTGTCCAATGATACGTAAGTGTATGCGGTAATATTGAAGGCTTTTCATTGCTCCTGATGTTATCTCTTATTAAGTTTGCTTTAGCATCTGCAAGCTGCTCATCAGTAAAGTAATCATCGTTAGCCCAAAGTTTTACCTGGTTCATTATTTCCTCGTTACACTCTTTCAATTTATTGGGATTAGGTATCACAAATATTTCGATTGGCCCAACATATTTACTGGTTTGGTAGGTAACGCCGGCAAAAGTAGCAAGCCCTTTGTCAATTAAAGCCTGCTGCCATTTAGAAGAGTTAAGACCAAGTACCGTAGAGAACACATCAGCTGCTATGGTACCGGCAGAATCATGACGTGTATCAGGCCCCTGCCAGGTATAGCTTTCATAAGGTGTTTGCGCAATAGATGACTCTTTGATAAAATACTCAGTACCTTTTATTGCTGGAAATTCCGGTATTGGATATTTCACAAACGGATCAAAATCACTCGGCTTCCAGTCACCAAACACAATTTCGGCCTGCTTAAAGCCATCATCATGTTTTACATCGCCGGCAATTACTAAAATTGAATTGTTAGGAAAGTAATATTTATCCTTAATGATCATCATCTTTTCAGGCGTAGCCGTGTTGATGACATTGTGGTCACCGATCGGATTCTTTCTTGTCATCAGGTCGCCCCATAATTTTTTTTGGCTTTCATAATTCAACTGGAAGCCCGGATCACTTTCGGCTCTCTGGAATTCTCCATCAACAACCGGCCTTTCTTTCTGCATATCTTCCGTACGATATATGGGGAAACGTATGGCAGCGTTCATAAATTTTAAACCCTGTGCAAGACTGTCTTTATTAAAAGTGAAATAATAATTCACTCTCTCATTCCCGGTTGTACCGTTCCATATCGCACCCAATTCCTGTGTCCTTTTTAAAAAGGTTTCCTGCGTTGGATAGTCCTTGTTGGCTTTAAAAAACATGTGCTCAAAAAGATGTGAAAGCCCACTGTATTCAGCGCCTTCTGTGTAAGCACCATTCTTAACAGCTATTTCAATAGTTGCCAGGGGCACTTTCGGGTTTTCAATAACTACAACCTCCAGGCCGTTCGACAGTTTTTTCCAAAAATACCCCGGCGGCAACAGCGGCTGGCAAACCGCGAAAAGCGGAAATAATAATACAAAAGCGATAACTGATTTTTTCATTAAAAAAGTTTTAAAAACATTCATTTAAATTGCTGAACAATAATCTCTAAAATTAGGTGGGAAAGCGCATTTGCCAATACACAGAGACCAATTTTTTACAAACGGCATTTAACTATTAAAGATGGTATATAAGCTTCATTTTTTACTGAAAAATTTTGCAACTAAATTCTCAAAAATCGTTATTCCTTTTTTACTGATGCATAGCTCCCTTTCTGCTGTAAGCCAAAAAGTTATCCCGCTTTATAAGGGTATACCCAATTCTATTAAAACTGAAAACCTGGAAAAAGAAACCCATGAAAATGGCGGTATTCTTATTGTTAGCAATGTGCCCATACCTACCTTGACTATTTATTCGCCCGTTGAAAAGAAAGCCAATGGCACCGCAGTGATCATTTGCCCCGGCGGTGGTTATGGCATATTGGCCGCCGACCATGAAGGTTATGCCGTGGCTAAACGCTTCAATGACATGGGTATAACCGCATTTGTTTTAAAATATCGCCTACCAAATGATGCCACCATGCCGGACAAATCCATCGGGCCTTTGCAGGATGCACAAC
>JBDSRT010000256.1:0-7991 GCA_039929165.1 Ginsengibacter sp. | reverse complement strand
CATAAACGGAGTAATCAATGAATTGAATGCCATCATCTGAAAAAGAATTATCAATATTACCATCTTTATCATATCTGGTAATGCCAATGTTTACTGCGGTTCCATAACGTTCGATCCTGCCTGCTTCACCTGCCAAAACTATCTTATCATCTTTTTGAATAGCCACAGACTTACCTGTGCCAAAATAAAAGTTATAGCCATCATACTCTATGTCGGGATACAAATTTGTTTGCACGAGGCCGTCCTGAGAAAAGGTATTATCAATTGTGCCGTTGGAATTATACCGGGCCAGCGCAAAATTAGATCCGCGATTACCGCCAATAATTATTTTGCCAGTGCTTTGTAAGGCAAAATCGTTGATTGGTATTATAGAAGTAAGTTTTCCTGCGCCGTTAAAGGTGGGATCTAAAGCACCCGCGGCAGAATAACGTAACAAGGTTGTATTAGCACCAAGTAAGATTTTCCCATCGGTTTGGATTGCCAGGTGAGACCCGATATCATTGGTTGAAATATTGGTCGTTTGTTTGCCATCCCCATCAAAGGTGTTATCTATTGTGCCATCAACATTTAATCTTGCTAATGCAAAGTCGGCATTCTCACCAATAATGGCTTGTCCTGAAACGATTATTTTACCATCCTGTTGTATTGCAAGGGCAAAAGCGTAATCATTTGAATTTAAGAACGAAATAGTTTGACTGCCATCTCCGGAAAAAGTATTATCAAAACTTCCATTAGTATTAAATCGGGATACTAAAAAATCGTAATCATTGCCATTAAATAAATAACCTGCCGCTATAACTTTCCCATCTGGTTGCTCAATTGTTGAAGTATAAACCGTTGAGCCTTGTTTAAAATTTTCTGTAATAGTGCCATTACCATGAAAGGTGTGATCAAAACTTCCATCTATATTATATTTTGCTAACACTATGTTGTTACCAGAAGGTGGTTCATTATAACCAGCCGCAATTATTTTGTTATTGCTTAAGAGAGCCAAGCTTAAAGGATATACATTAAATGATCCAATAAAAGTCATCCGCTTTCCATCCACATCAAACGTGTTATCAGGGCTGCCATTTGCATTATATCGGGCTATGGCAAATGCATTGTTACTCCCGTTGGAGGCAGAACCTATGGCAACGATCTTATTATCTGATTGTAAAGCTAAACTGTTTAAAAAATCAGGGTATCCTCTAAAGTCAGTAGTTACATGACCTTGCTTCCCAAATGTTATATCTCCTGAACCGTTGGCTGTAAACCTATATAATGAAAAATCGGTTGATAATGCCCAATTCCAGTAACCGCCTATAACTATTTTGCCATCAGTTTGAATCACCACCGCCTTAGCGATAAAAGTTGAATCGGGTGTTTGTAACTTTGTATTTAACGTAAAACTGTTGTCAATACGTCCGTCATTATTAAATCTGATCATAACCAGGCCATACTCATCAGTCGACCTCGTGCCGATAATTTTTCCATCGGTTTGAGGCATTACTACAGTCGAAAAATCAGTAAGCGTTAGGTAATTATTTGGTGCCCATACAAGCCCCGTTGAATTAAATGTTTTGTCCAGGCTTCCATCACTATTATATTTCGCCATTACCATATTATACACATTGCTGTTGCCGCCGTAGTTGACAAAAGAAGTGCCGATACCTCCCACAATAATCCTCCCATTCTGTTGTAAACAAATAGAAGTGGCAGCATCATCTAAGCCATTAAAGTCTGTAGTAACAATTCCATGGCGACCGAAGCTTTCATCTATAAGTCCGTCAATATTAAAACGGGCTAGTATGAAATCTGTATGAAGATCATCTTCAAATTCAACTGGAACTTTCGGCGTTGTGCCCGCAATGATGATTTTGCCATCTGGCTGAATAGCTGCGGTCGGATTTACTATACACACAGGACTTGAATAGCCTGAAAATCCATAGCCTACGTCAGTAGCTCCGTTAGGAAGCTTTTTAATAATGTGCGAAATTTTATTGGTAAAGAAAACAGTGTATATATTGCCGCTAACATCAGTAAGAACCTTCGTGGCTGTTGAGGAAAACGCAGTTTTCGGAGAAAGATCTGCGGTAATGCGACCTTTAATTCCAAAGCTAGAATCCAGTCTGCCTGGCTGTGCAAGTGCAGCATTGTTGAAAACACAAATTAATAAATAGAGTAAAAAATTTTTCTTCATGCGAGGTAATTAATAAGTATAATAATTAAGCCTTTTGAAAAAGGAAGTGGGTTGGCTGGTTTTAAAAGCAGGAAGATATTAGACGGTCGTAGCTGAAAGCCATAACAAAATAGCATTATAATCTGTCAGTTTTCGACCGTGGTAACACCTATTTTCAGCTCTAACATAAATTTAATTTTTTGTAAAAAAAGGCTCTTAAAATGTAGAAATATTCTAATGAATAAGGCCGGATTATATTTTAATTTAATTACAGCAGATGAAGAATTAGCATTAACACGCTACTCAATTTCAATTGTGTATTTTTTACATTCCTGCTAAAGCATTTAATTTGCCGACACTTTAGCCTTTCAAAATGACAGTTACCTTCTATTTAAGATTTAGTACAAAGCCAGGCCAGCATCTTTTTATTTCCGGCGACAGCGATTTTCTCGGCTCAGATGTAACGGACGATGCTGTGCCTTTACATTATTTTAATGAAGAGTTCTGGTGTGTCTCGTTGGAAGTTGAAGCAAAGGATTACACTGAAGAAATTACGTACAGGTATCTGTTACAATTTGAAGACAGTTCACGAATAGTGGAAGGCGAAAATCACCGCAATATATTGTTGTCCAAGTATAGGGCTAAAATGCTGGATGTATTTGATATCTGGAACCATGCAGGAACAATTAATAATGTTTTCTATACCCAACCTTTTACTGACGTACTGCTACCCGCAGCCGAAACCCCTAAAGCAGCAAAAATTCTCTCCAACGTTTCTCACGAATTTAAAGTGAAAGCGCCCTTATTAAAAAAGAACGAAACAATTTTTATTACTGGTTCCGGTAAACCTTTTGGAGATTGGAATATGACAAAGCCGGTGCTGCTTGCAAGAGAAGGCGCATGGCATACGGTTCGACTAAATCTGAGCCAGGAAAAGTTTCCGCTTACGTATAAATATGGTATCTACAACACTAAAACAAGAGCAGTTCAACAATACGAGAATGGACGGAACCGCTTTTTGACTATTGATCAAACGCCCAAAAAAATTACGATCCTCAATGATGGTTTTGTTAACCTGGACTATGTGTGGAGAGGTGCTGGTGTAGCTATCCCTGTGTTCAGTCTAAGGTCTAAAAATAGCTTTGGTGTTGGAGAATTTATGGATTTAAAGCTACTTACTGACTGGGCAAAAATTACAGGATTAAAACTTATACAAATACTTCCAATCAACGATACATCAGCCACTAACACCTGGCAGGATTCTTATCCTTATGCAGCGATCTCTGCTTTTGCCTTGCATCCCATCTACATCAATTTGTCAAAAGTAGCCGGCGGGGAAACAGCCGTTATTAAGGCTTTGTCACGCAAACAAAAATCGTTGAACAAACTTGATGATGTTGAATATGACCAGGTAATGAAATTTAAATTATCTGCGTTACAGGAAATTTTTGTTCATCAAAAAGACACTTTTAATGAAGACAAAAACTACTTTGAGTTTTTTGATCTTAACCGTCACTGGCTTGTACCTTATGCTGTGTTTTGTTATTTAAAGAATAAATATAAGACATCAGATTTTTCAAAATGGAGAACAAATAAAATTTATTCAGAAGAGGCTATTCAAAAACTGGCAGCTCCATCCCAAAAACATTATGATGAAATATTGTTGCAATACTTCATTCAATATCATTTACATCTTCAATTAAAGGAAGCCGCAGATTACGCACATGAGAACAGCATTATATTAAAAGGCGATATCCCAATCGGCGTTTACCGCCATGGTGTTGACGCCTGGATGAACCCTGAATTGTTTAATATGGATAAACAGGCTGGTGCACCACCGGATGACTTTGCTGTGAGGGGCCAGAATTGGGGCTTCCCAACTTATAATTGGGCAGCAATGAAGCAGGATGACTTTGGCTGGTGGCGGAAAAGGTTTGAGCAAATGAGCAATTATTTTGATGCTTTCCGGATAGATCATATTCTTGGATTTTTCAGGATATGGAGTATACCCTTACACGCTGTTGAAGGAATTATGGGACACTTTAATCCTGCCATACCTGTGCACATTAACGAATTTTATAACAATGGTATCTGGTTCGATAAGGATAGATATTGCAATCCATTTATTACAGAAAATATTGTTCGGGAAACATTTGGAGAAGATGCTGAAGCAGTTAAGAAAGCTTACCTGGAAGAGATCAGCTATCAATTTTATAAACTGAAACCTGAATTTGATACGCAGCAAAAAGTTGCCGAACACTTTGCCGTGCTAAAAATGTCAGATAAGAAAATAGAAAAAGGTTTATACAACCTGATCAGCAATGTTATTCTTTTTGAGGTGGCAGGCTCTGACGGTCAGCAATTTCATTTCCGGATCTCCATGGAGCAAACCAGTTCGTATAATAGTCTGGATGGCCACACGAAATACCAGCTTCATGAACTATATGTGAATTATTTCTTCCGCAGACAGGATGATTTTTGGCGGAATGAAGCCATGCAAAAATTACCACAATTAAAGCGGAGCACTAACATGTTAGTGTGTGGCGAAGACTTAGGTATGGTGCCAACCTGTGTGCCGGATGTGATGGGGCAATTGTCTATACTTAGTTTAGAGATCCAAAGGATGCCGAAGAATCCTGAGTCTATATTCTTTCATCCTAAAAATGCGCCTTACCTCTCTGTAGTTACACCATCAACGCATGATATGAGTACCATAAGAGGTTGGTGGGAAGAAGACCGCGGCAGAACACAACACTTCTATAATTATTTTATGGGGCATTATGGTGAAGCGCCTTATTTCTGTGAGTCTCATCTAAACCGGGAAATCATTTTGCAACATTTATATTCGCCTGCTATGTGGAGTATTTTCATGTGGCAGGATCTTATGGGCATGGATGAGAAGCTTCGTCGTGATAACCCACAGGATGAAAGGATCAACATACCTGCAGAGCCTAATCACTATTGGAAATATCGTATGCATATTCCACTGGAACAGATGATCAAAGAGAAAGAATTTAATATTGATCTTCATCACCAGATAACCGATAGTGGAAGATAGCCGCAATGATCATTAACTGTA
The DNA here is from genome assembly GCA_039929165.1 of Ginsengibacter sp. Lineage (GTDB taxonomy): Bacteria > Bacteroidota > Bacteroidia > Chitinophagales > Chitinophagaceae > Ginsengibacter. Next base: position 2,751 of record JBDSRT010000256.1, on the reverse strand, counting down.
AAACTTTCGATCTTCCTTTTACTTACCCCTTTACTATTTCAAAAGGAACCAAAACTCATCAGCCCACTTTTATTGTGCAGCTTGAACAGTTTGGTCTGAAAGGTTATGGGGAGGCGCCGGCAATTGCCTATTACAATATCCCGGTTGAAAAAATGATCGAAGACCTGGAAAGAAAAAGGCCATTCATTGAAAAATTTTCTTTTACTGATCCGGAAAGATATTGGCATTATCTACATCATTTATTTCCATCTAATTCATTTTTAGTTTGTGCGCTTGACATGGCCGGCTGGGATTTATATGGCAAGTTGATGAAGCAACCATTATATCAACTTTGGGAACTCGATCTTACGAGGGCCTGCATTACCGATTACACAATTGGTATCGATTCTGTTGAAATGATGATCAATAAAATGAAAGCGCATCCGCATCCTGTTTATAAAATAAAATTGGGTACAGATAATGATGTACAGATTATACAGGCGTTGCGACAACATACAACCTCAACCTTTAGAATAGATGCGAATGCCGCCTGGCAGGCTGATGAAGCACTTGAAAAGATCAATGCTTTTAAAGATCATGGTGTTGAGCTGATTGAACAGCCACTTGCAAAAGAGGATTGGGATGGCATGGCATATTTATATAAACATTCGCCTTTGCCACTTTTTGCTGATGAAAGTTGTGTTTCGGAACATGACGTTGAAAAATGCCATGGCTTTTTTCACGGTATAAATATTAAGCTTACCAAATGCAGTGGCCTAACACCTGCACGGCGTATGATAAAGAAAGCAAGAGCCCTGGAAATGCAGGTAATGTTAGGCAGCATGAATGAAAGTTCAATTGGTACGTCAGCCATGGCACAGCTTATGCCATTGGCAGATTACGCAGATATTGATGGGCCACTATTACTGGCGGAAGATTTAGGGCAGGGAATAAAATTTGAGAATGGCAAACCAATCTACAATAATGGCTTTGGCATCGGGGTTTCCACTAATATTTTTTAATCCTTATATTTTTTTTGATAAAACAAAAATTCATGCTTTACTTTGTCATTCATGAATGCACACATTTACATACATCATCACCATAAATTGCTAAATAGTAAGCTTGGCTAAGTTGTATGTTAATCATATTTTAAAGGGCTTACTAAAACAGTAAGCCCTTTTTGTTTTATACAATATCTTAAAAAATAAAATGCTTAAAATCGCCATACAAAAATCAGGCAGACTTTACGAAGATTCTGTAAAGCTGCTTAGAGAATGTGGTATAGAATTAAATAATGGCAATAAGCAGCTGAAAGCCGTTGCTTATAATTTTCCGCTTGAAGTTTATTTTTTTAGAGACGACGATATACCGCAATACATTCAGGATGGAGTTGCTGATATTGGCATTGTTGGTGAAAATGTATTACTGGAAAAAAACAAGAATATTGATCTCGTTCACAGGCTTGGTTTTGGTAAGTGCAGACTTAGTGTCGCTGTGCCGAAGACTATGGAATACAACTCCGCAAAAGATCTTGATGGTTTAAAGATTGCTTCGACCTATACATTTTTGCTGCAACAATTTCTAGAAAAAAATAATATCAATGCAGAAATTCATGAGATCAGTGGATCGGTGGAAATAGCGCCAGGTATAGGTTTGGCCGATGCGATTTGCGATTTAGTGAGTAGCGGCAGTACTTTATTTACTAATGGTTTAAAAGAAGTAGAAATCATTCAACGGTCTGAAGCAGTATTGGCAGCAAATGCCGATTTGACTGATGAAAAAAAATCATTGCTGCAAAAATTACTGTTGCGTATCAAAGCCGTGAAAACAGCCGGTAACAATAAATATATTATTCTTAATGCGCCTGATGATCAACTTAAAAACATAGCTGCGGTTTTGCCTGGCATGAAAAGCCCGACAATAGTGCCACTGGCGGAAACAGGCTGGAGCAGTGTGCAGAGTGTAGTTAACGAAGATGTTTTTTGGGATGTTATTGAAAAATTAAAAGACCTTGGTGCAGAAGGAATTCTGGTGGTACCTATTGAAAAGATGATAGTTTAAATGTCCTAAAATGCAGCAGCCTGTTTTAAGTTTTGGTGGAAAGTTTTATGATGAGCCATCTCAGCATTTATGGCAACAGATCCTACAACGACCCGTTGTTGAGCAGCAGAATTTAAACGATACCGTGAATGCCATAATGCTCGATGTAAAGAATAACGGAGATGAAGCCGTGAAAAAATATACTGCAAAGTTTGATGGAATTTCGCTTGATTCAACCATAGTTACACCTGATGAGTTTGCGGAAGAGAATGATCTGGTGGATGATCAGCTTAAGAAGGCCATACTTTACGCTAAAAAAAATATAGAAACATTTCATAAAGCGCAAATTGAAACACAGCCGAAAACAGAAACAGCGCCTGGTGTTTTTTGCTGGCGAAAATCCGTAGCTATTCAAAGTGTGGGTTTATACATACCCGGTGGCACAGCACCATTATTTTCCACGGTTATCATGCTTGGTGTACCTGCTGCTATTGCCGGTTGTCCAGATATCTCTTTATGTACGCCGCTGGCAAAAAATGGTAAAATTCATCCTGCTATATTATTTGCAGCATCAGTTGCCGGCATTAATAAAGTGTATAAAATTGGCGGCGTGCAGGCAATTGCAGCTATGGCTTACGGTACTGAATCTATAAAAAAAGTCTTTAAAATTTTTGGGCCAGGCAATCAATATGTCACGGCAGCAAAAAGTATATGTAGTACACAAGGTAC
>JBDSRT010000255.1:0-4292 GCA_039929165.1 Ginsengibacter sp. | reverse complement strand
ATGGCCGAGATGGAAGCTATTTCGGAACTATTGAGTTTGTATGATTGCGGCGAAATATATTTTGCAGATAATGCGATGCAAAAAGCCGAACTATGGAAACTACGGCGGACTGTAGCAGAGGCGGTAAAAATAGCCGGTTACACAATTGAAGAAGATACAGTTGTACCAAGGGCAGAATTGCCAGCACTTGTAAGAGGTGTTAAGAAACTTGGAAAAGATTATGGGTTTGAAGCCGTTTGTTATGGCCATGCCGGTGACGGCAATTTGCATATACGTATTATAAAGCCTGGCACTAAAAACAGCCAGTCTGATCCTGACATGATCAATGGTCTTAATGCATTGTTTCAACTGGTTAAATCATTAGGTGGAACAATAAGTGGAGAGCATGGCATTGGCCTAATTCAAAAAGGTTTTATGCCGATTATGTTTAAAGACCTGGAGTTAGAGTTGATGCGGGGTATAAAAAAAGTATTTGATCCCAATAATATACTTAATGCAGGCAAGATTTTTGACTAGGTAAAAACTATGAAAAACATCCTTGCCACTATACTCTTTGTAATTATTACAACATCTTGTTTTGCACAAAAAGATTCTCTTGATGATAATAAGTTTCAAAGCCCTGGCTGGTTTACCGGTGGGAATGTAACTTTTGGTCTTGGCGGCTACAACAATAGATTTGTTGCGGGTCTTAATCCGCATTTTGGTTATACTTTATCAAAATGGTCCGACGCAGGCGTCGTGGTAAATTTTCAATATCAAAGCTCAAAAGATTTTTACGGGAATAAGTACCGTTATAAAACTTATGGCCTTGGAGCCTTTACAAGATTGTATCCGGTAAGATTTTTATTTGTACAGGTTCAGCCTGAATATAATTTTACAGCCTTGAAATTTATTCCGTTCAACGGTACTACCACAAAGGATAATGTAAGTGACCCAAGTTTACTTTTGGGCGTAGGTTACGCCGGATCAAGGTCTTCGTATAGCAATACATTCAGCTATATCAGTATCTTATTTGATGTGCTTGAGAAAACTAACTCGCCTTATGTAGATGGAAATGGTAAATTAATCCCTGTGGTAAGGGCCGGTTTTAATATTGGTATAAGAAAGAAGCAGCCACGCACTTTTGATTAATCTATTTTCAATTGCGAAGGTTCCTGGATGATTCTTATTTTGTTCATCAGGCCATGGTATAAAAATCCTTCTTCTTCCATCTTTCCCATATGTGCAATAAGATGATTATAAAAGCCGGCTGAGTTTAATACAATGATGTGCTTATCATGAATGCTAAGTTGGTTCCAGGTCAGCATTTCAAACAACTCATCCAACGTGCCATAGCCTCCCGCAAGAATTATTGCAGCATCACATTTTTCAAACAACATCGTTTTCCTAACATGCATATCAGCTACTTCATGCAATTCAGTTAAGCCAATGTGCTGATGTTCCCAATCCATTAAAACTTTCGGCATCACACCAATAATTCTTCCGCCAAATTGCAAAACTGTATTGGCTACAGTACCCATCAAACCTTTATTTCCGCCACCATAAACAACAGTGATCTTTTGTTGGGCAAGCATTCTGGCTACTTCTATTGCATGCTGAACATAAATAGGATTGTTGCCATTTTTTGAACCGCAGAAAACGGCTACAGACTTAATTGTCATTATTTATATATCTTGAATAAAATTAGAAATTATAAAAGTGATGAGAGATGATTCATCATTATTTTATTTTTACCTGCCCTGAATATGTCGCCAATTATCCTCTTTTCATTTGTCCTAATCTATTTTTCGGTACTGCTTGTTGTAGCCTATTATACATCACGCAATTCCAACAATGATACCTTTTTTATAGGTAATAAAAGTTCCAACTGGTTGCTGGTCGCCTTCGGTATGATTGGTACATCGTTAAGCGGTGTAACTTTTGTGAGCGTGCCCGGAACCGTTGGCATTACAGGCTTTGCGTATTTCCAGGTAGTGATTGGTTACCTCATTGGTTACTTTGTGGTAGCGCTTGTTTTATTGCCATTGTACTACAGGCTAAATCTCACCTCAATATATAATTACCTGCTGCAGAGGTTTGGTCTTATATCTTATCGAACAGGAGCATTGTTTTTTATTTTATCGAGAACACTTGGCGCAACTGCACGACTGTATCTTGTTATTAATGTGCTGCAAATTTTTATTCTTGATGAAATGAAAATTCCATTTTGGGTAACTACATTAATTATTCTTTTAATGATCTTGCTTTATACATTTAGAGGCGGCGTTAAAACTATTGTATGGACTGATACCTTACAAACCACATTCATGTTACTTGGTCTTGTGGTGTGTGTAGTTTTTTTAATGAATCTGATGCACCTGTCTTTTTCTGATACTCTAAATGCATTAAATGATAAAGGCTATACAAAGATTTTCAATACAGATATAAACAGCCCAACATATTTTTTAAAACAGATTATAGGAGGTGCGTTTATAACCATTGCGATGACCGGACTTGACCAGGAAATGATGCAAAAAAATATTAGTGTAAAAACGCTTCATGACTCGCAAAAGAACATGCTCACTTTCAGCTTTATTATTGTGCTTGTAAATTTTCTTTTTCTTTTTCTAGGCGGCCTGTTATATCTCTTTGCATCTCAACAGGGGCTTACTGTCAAAGGAGATGATCTTTTTCCAACAGTGGCCCTTCAGCATTTACCACAGTTCATTTCTATCATCTTTATTATTGGGCTTATCTCTGCATTATTCCCCAGTGCTGACGGCGCTATTACAGCCTTAACCTCATCCTTCTGTATAGATATTATCGGGCTTAAAAGAAATACCACCATGAGCGATGCTGCCAAGATCCGCTTTAGAAAAATTGTTCATGTAACCTTCGCTGTAATATTTATGATCTGTGTAATTGGCTTTAAGATCATTGATAACAAATCCATCATCGGTGTTATTTTAAAAGTAGCGGGCTACACTTATGGCCCTTTATTAGGATTGTTTAGTTTTGGTCTTTTATCAAACCGTAAAGTGAAGGAAGCACTGGTGCCGCTGGTTTGTTTGTTAGCGCCTTTAGTCTGTTATATTTTAGAACTTAATCAAAGTAATATTCTTGGTAAATTTCAAATAGGTATTGAATTGTTATTGTTGAATGGCCTGTTAACCGTTATCGGTCTTTTCATCATTTCAACACCTTCAGAAAAAATAGAACAGGTACCCGTAGTTGATTAGTTATGCAGATGGAGTTGATAAATACTGAAGTTGAAAATTATGCAGCCGCTTTTACGTCTGCCGAGGATCAACTGCTTGCTGAAATAAGTTCATATACGCTTGCCAATCATCCGCACCATCACATGCTGAGTGGGCATGTACAGGGCATGTTATTGCAAACACTAAGTTGCCTTTTACAACCAAAGAACATTTTAGAGATCGGCACTTTTACAGGCTACAGTGCTTTATGTCTCGCCAGAGGGTTACAGGCTGAAGGAACGCTTCATACCATTGAGTTAAGAGAAGTTGATGCGCACACGGCCCGGGGCTTTTTTAGCAAATCGTTGTATAATAATAAAATAGTTTTACACGAAGGAAATGCGCTGGATATTATACCAACTTTACCTTACCAGTGGGATATGATTTTTTTAGATGCCGATAAAGTGAACTACATAAATTATTACGAATTAACTTTGCCTGTATTAAAACCAAACGGCGTGCTGATAGCGGATAATGTAATGTTTCATGGGAAGGTGTTGCAGCAGCCGGTAACTGACAAAAATGCCAAAGCCATTCGGGCCTTTAGCGAGCATGTGGCCAGAGATAGCCGGGTTGAACAGGTGATGCTTACAATTAGAGATGGTGTGTCATTAATACGAAAGCTATAGTTAACGTTGTGCCTGCAATTTATAAAACCCAAAAACGTTATAAATTAATGAAGAGGTCAGTGTTTATAAATGTTTTACTGCTTATAACCTACACTTCTGCCAAAGCTCAATTGTTAACACAGGCACAGTATGTAGCCCTGTATAAGGATTATGCAATAAGCGAAATGAAGCGCACGGGCATACCTGCTGCAATAACGCTTGCGCAAGGTCTGCTGGAAACAGAAAATGGCAACAGTGAGCTGGTAAAAAAATCAAACAACCACTTCGGGATAAAGTGCAAAACTAACTGGACGGGAGATGTTGTGTCTCATGATGATGATGCACCCGGCGAATGCTTTCGTTCTTATAAATATGCTGAAGATTCCTACCGCGATCATTCTGATTTTTTGCGTAACAGCCAGCGATATGCTTTCCTGTTCAATATTAA
>JBDSRT010000254.1:0-8976 GCA_039929165.1 Ginsengibacter sp. | reverse complement strand
CTTGTTCAGCAGGTTGAGAAGCGTGGTGTATTTTCTTTCTGCATGTGCCCTGGTGGCATTATTGCGCCGGCTGCTACTAATGCGGATGAATTGGTTGTAAACGGCTGGAGCCCTTCCAAAAGAAATAATCCCTATGCTAACAGCGGCATGGTTGTGCAGGTAGAAAAGGAAGATGTGATCAAGTACTTTTCAAAACAAAAAATACAATATCAAAAAGATTCATCGCTCTTGTTAATGAATTTCCAGGCTGAAGTTGAACAACATTGTTTCCTGGCAGGTGGCGGTAAATTTATTGCACCGGCGCAGCGTTTGGCCGATTTTACTGACAATCAAACTTCTTCTTCATTGCCGCATTGCTCATATATTCCAGGTGTGTCATCAACCAACTTAAACGAGATTTTACCAGCATTCATCAGTAACAAATTGCGGGAAGCCTTTAAGATGTTTGGTAAGAAATTGCGTGGTAAAAATAGTTGGCTTACAAATGAAGCGATTGTTGTAGCCACTGAAAGCAGAACGTCATCTCCGGTAAAAATTCCAAGGCTTAATGATACATTGGCGCACCCACAACTTGACAATTTTTATCCTTGTGGCGAAGGTGCCGGTTATGCCGGTGGTATTGTTAGTGCAGCTATGGATGGCGAACGTGTTGCTACAGAAATTTTAAAAAAGATCAAAGCTTTCCGTTTATATATTAATTAATCGCAAGCGACCTTATTCAATACTTTTGCATCCCCTTAAATAAATATTGCCAATGACCATTCTTGAACTGCAAAATCTAAAAAAATATTATGCTTCTCAGAAAGCGGTTGACGATATAAGCTTCACTATAGAAAAGGGAAGTGTGTTTGGTTTGCTAGGCCCGAATGGTGCCGGTAAGACAACTTTGCTCAGAATGATAACTGGAATTTTTTATCCTGATAGCGGAAATATTCTGTTTGAAGGAAAGAAGTTTAATGCGCTTAATGATATCATCAATATCGGTTATATGCCGGAGGAACGAGGCCTTTATAAAAAGATGAAAATTGGCGAACAGGCACTTTACCTGGCGCAGCTTAAAGGCTTAAGCAGAAAGATAGCTTTGGAAAAAATAAAGGAATGGTTTGTAAAATTTGAAATGCAAAGCTGGTGGAATAAAAAAGTTGAAGACCTGAGTAAAGGGATGAGTCAAAAGCTACAATTTGTTACAACAGTGTTACATGAACCAAAGCTATTGATTCTAGATGAGCCTTTTAGTGGCCTTGATCCGGTAAACAGTAATTTAATAAAAGAAGAGATTTTTAAGCTGGCCAAAAACGGCACCACTGTTATTTTTAGCACGCATCGTATGGAGCAGGTTGAAGAAATTTGTGACCATATTATACTTGTAAACAAAGGCACTAAAATTCTTGATGGTTCAGTAAAACAGATCAAGCAGGATTGTAAAGAAAATAAATTTAAAGTCGGCTTTGAAACTGTGCCTGATATCCAGCATAATGATTTATTTGATGTAGTAGAACAAAACTCAGACAGTGCCATAATCAAATTGCAGGAGGCCATCAAGCCGAAACAAGTGCTGCAATACCTTATAGGGCAAAATGCAGATATCATTTCGTTCAATGAAATATTGCCTTCTCTTAATGATATATTCATCAGCAAAGTAGAAAACACAAAACTTAGCCGACAATTTGAAACGGTTAATTAATCTTCAAAGCAAAACTTAATAACGGGATATGCAAAAGATATGGTTAGTGATAAAGCGAGAATACCTCACGAGAGTCAGGAATAAAACATTTATTCTGTCAACAATTTTATTGCCCTTGTTCTTTATTGGCTTTATTGCAGCCTCTACCTATTTTTCAGTGAAAAGCGTAGACAAGCATACAATTGCCGTTACTGACAACAATGGCAGTTTTAAAAATAGTTTTCACAGTGATGACGTAATAACTTACGAATTTGATTCTTCTATTACGCCGGATAATTATAAATCCAAAGGCTATTCTGCCCTACTAAATATTCCGGAAGTTTATACGGATAACATAGATTCAATCACCCTTATTTCAGACAAACAACTGGGTGTGGTGGCGGAAGAAAAAATTAAGGAACAGATAAACACTGCGATAAGAAACAAAGCTTTCCTTGATAAAAATATTGATAAGAAGATATTAGATTCTATAAATAATGTTGATGAAGAGAAACTGTATAAGTTTAGTCCGATCGTTGTAAAAGGAAACGTGAAAGCACAATCAAACAGCGGCCTTGCTTATGGCATTGGTTTCGGTTGCGGCATTCTTATTTATATCACTTTGTTTATTTATGGCGCAGCAGTAATGCGTGGCGTGATGGAAGAAAAGATGAACCGTATTGCAGAAGTTATTATTAGTTCTGTTAAACCTTTTCAACTGATGGTTGGGAAAATTGTTGGTATTGCTGCAGTTGGCTTAACGCAATTATTAATATGGGTTGGGTTGATAATTCTATTGTCTTCTGTTGCTTCGTTAATAGCTGGACATGATATTATGAACAATGCACAAGCTATGAATAACCAGGTGAACCAAAATGGTAATGCAAGTATGGCTATGGGTATCTTAAGTGCGCAGAAAACATTCGCCCAGGCAAATTGGTCGCTTATAATTCCATGCTTTATATTTTATTTTCTTGGTGGTTATTTGTTTTACGCCTCCTTATTTGCGGCTGTTGGCAGCGTTGTAAATGAAGATCCACAGGAAGCGCAATCGCTGATGCTTCCCATTACAATGCCAATCATTTTATCTTTTATTATCATGACTACAGCTGCTGCAAAACCTGATGCACCTGTTTCAGTTTGGGCGAGTATCATACCTTTTTCTTCATCAATAGTCATGATGGCCAGGATACCTGCTGGAGGCGTACCGGTTTGGCAATTGGCCTTATCAATGGTATCGCTTATCGCCGGCTTTATTTTAACTACAATGCTGGCTGCAAAAATTTATCGCACAGGTATTTTAATGTATGGGAAAAAGGTAACTTTTAAAGAAATGGGTAAGTGGTTATTCAGAAAATCATAGAGATGTTGCGGTTGTAGACGTAGCTGACTTTCCGTAAATGGCTCTTTCAGCTTCCAGCTTGCCGTATTTAAGAATAAGCCCGCTTACTAAAAACATGGAACCGAATATCAAGCCCGCAAACAGACCCACAATTCCAAATATAACCGCGGAATGGCTATCCTTATCATAGGGCGGATCTGGCTGGTCAAGGACTCTGATAATAGGAGTGGCTTTTTGCAAACTATATGCAGCCATTTGCTGGTTGGTTACTGCCTGCGCATACTGAGTTCGTATCATTTGCTTATCAGCCAGCATATTTTCATACGGCATCCTGTATTCAAGTCTGTCTGTAGGCGTAAACAAGCTCTTCTTGTCACGGGCTATCATTACATTATCCTTCCCGTTCATCACTGCTCTTAAGGAATCAACTTTTTTAGAAGCAAATGCAAAATCAGTTCTTGCTTTATCAATTTTCAGATCTATATAAAATTTTGAGATCTTATCGATTATTCCATAGCTAATGATCTTTACCAACGGCTCACTTCTTCCTGTATACGTGAGTACAAAAGAATTATTTTTATTTATAGTAGCCGTTATTGCTGATTCAAGCACTTTACCTCCCCAAACTATCAATTGCTTTTCATCCGTTGGCGCATTTACTTCCGGTTCCAGCCAGCTTCTATTTGTATTCACATCTTCCTCTAAAAGTTGAGCAACAAGTTTATTTCCCATCGAAGGAATTCGCATAGCTGCTACAGCTTCCCTTGTTGTTCGGCTTTGAGATAATTCAATAATGTTAATAGATGTTTCATCACTAAATCCTTTGCTTGACTCAGCTCCAAGTATAGCGCTCAAGGCGCTTACAGAAGCATCAGTACCGCCACTTAAAGAGAAGATAGTGGCTTTGGATGTATAAGTTATCGGAGTTGTACGTGCATATAATACCATCAATAATGAACAGATGATAGCGGCTAACAATATGACGTACCAGAACTTTTTAAGTCTGTCTACAATTAACCTTAAAAGATCATTGGTTGTCATTCTCGGTTTTTAAATACTTCTATTTAATGAATTTTGAGATGATTAACGCAGTAAATATTGGCACTGCCGCTTTAATTAAAGCAGATGTAAGGCCTTGCAGCGGGTTAATTGGCTTTGGTTTGAACGGCACTGTTACGGTACTGCCCTCTTCTACCTTTGGATAAAAATGAAAGAAGCCAAAATTTTTTGTACGTCTGCTACGTCCATTGGCATAAGTTACGAATATCCTTTCCCGCCAGGGTTTTAAACCAAAGCCACCGGCCTTATCAATATAGTACGATAGTTTATTATGGTTTTTATCAAAGTAAATTTTCAATGGTGATTGCACATTGCCGGTAACACTTACTATCGGGTTTATTTCAGGAATAAAAACAATATCACCACTCTGTAACACAATGTCATACTTAGAGTTCTTATATTTCATCGCCCGGTACAAATCAATACTAACAGGCTCTTCAGGATTGAACAACACGCTGTCTGTCACATTTCCTAAAGAGTCTCTTATATATTTTGTTTCTGTTCTGGCATTAATATCTGCACGTTTTGCTGCAGATTTATTTCGGTACAGGATCGCCCCACCTATGTTGGCGTCTGCCCTTAATCCGCCTGCTCTTTCAATGTAAGATGATAAATTTTCATTTTTTTCAAGCCGGCTATACCTACCCGGATATTTAAACTGACCTTCAAGCGAAACATTTTGCTGAAATTCGAATGCAGGATTCTTCCTTACAAATACCTGGTCAAATGGCCTTAAGATTACAGACTGCGTTACAGAATCCAGTTCCAGCTTTGGAAGGATGGCGTATGATTTTATAATAGTCTTTGTTGGCTTTATACCTTGCTGTGCTGAGTCAATGTCAACAATGCTTGATACTTCAATTCTTCCAAACTCTGCGGAAGGTTTTAAGCCATTAGCCAGGTAAATTAGATCCTTTAATGTTAGTCCGCCATAACGCTGAATTGTTCTTGGTAGTCGCACTTCTCCTTCAATAGACACTGTTTCACGGTCAGTAAATTGACTGCGGCTAAAAATCTCAATAACATCATTTGGTCCTAATAATACATTGTCAGGGCTACTCAAATTTTTATTCAGGTCAGTCAATTTAACATCGATCTTATTAACGTTAAGATTTATTGAATCGCCTGCGCCTTTATAAACGTAAGCTCTTTGAATGTAAGCATTGGGTGTTATACCGCCGGCACGATTGATCACATCAAATAATCTATCTCCGTTTCTAATTTCATAAATATTTGGGTAAGCTACTTCTCCCTTTACGATAACTTTATTGATCAGCCCTGGATTTATTGCATTGATCACAATCACATCGCCGTTATATAGCGGCTCATCTACTGCCTGGCTTCCTGTCTTTAATCCTATTGCATTAAAATTTACATTTTTGATGACTTCTTTTTCATTTTGGTTCCTGATAATAATACCTCCGGAAGCATAGGCACTTGAAGTAAAACCACCGGCATACGTCAACAAATCTTTAAACCCTTCACTGGCTTTTAATTGATAATACATTGGCCGTTTAAATTGCCCTGATGCCAATACTTTTTTTGCATAAACATTTACAATAACAAAATCATTATTCTCCATGTAAAGATGTTTGCCAAAATCACCGGTAGTAAGGTATCTATACACATCTAATGAATCAATAACTTTTCCTGCTCTCTTTATAACTATATTTCTAAGATCACCATATTCTGAAAGACCGCCGGCAATTGCCAATACATTAAGTGCATTGCTGAATGCAGACACGACAACTGGGCCCGGATTATTTACTTCACCGGTGACATTGATAACAATAGTTCTTGGTTGGCCCATTGTTACGGAAATATTTGTGCTGTTCGGTGTTACTCTTCTGAAGCGATCTGTAATAATTCCTTTCGCAGTTTCGAAGGTCAAACCCTGCACTGTTATTTTCCCGAGACCTTGCGGAAAGATTGAACCATCTCTGGCGACAACATAATCAATTTCTACATCTGCGCCTCCCCATAAAGAAACAATGATATGATCACCAACACCAATAGGATAATCCGGTGGTGGTGTTGACAATTCGGCGAGCTGAACGATGCTTGAATTTTGAAATAATTTACTGCCATAAACATTTTGAGGACTGTCCAAAGGCTTCTGTATATTATCTCTTTGTAAACTGTCCTTTGCAATCAAATCAATCTGCGGAGAATTATCCAAACGCTTTCGATGAATGTCTTCACCGGCATTTTTCTGATCTTTATTCTTATCCTTCAAATAGTTCATCAGCTCTGCAGGAGTCGCTTCCTTTAAATCATTTGGATCAATTTGCCCAGGTATTTCTACAGGAACCTGGCAAAAAGCTGTTTGAGAAGTAACAAGAAAAAAGCAAAAAATAAAAAGTAGAGAATTCAATGATTTTATAAGATAAGACTTTTTACAAGCGAACATTCTTAATGGTATTGGTTACTTTTAAAAGTTCGCAAATATACTTTTATTTTAAGGAGAGATTTTGTTGCTTGAAGCTCCTGTTATGGTATTGCAGTCATATATTATGCAAGTCTGCAGTTATGAACCCAGATCAATTTCAGTGTTGTCGCCAATGTTTAAGGAACGGGTTTCTCCCCTGATTTCTGTATCGCTACCGATAAGCGAATCGTCTAAAACCACGTCGTATAGTTTTGAGTAAGAACCAATAATAGAATCCTTAACAACAGAAAAACTTATGATAGTATTATCGCCCAGAGCCACATGCGGACCAATAATAGAATTTTTAATATTGCAACCTTCCCCAATACTTACCGGTGGTATAAATATGGTATTTTCAAAAGAATTGGTTTCTGCAATCGTGCCGCCAAATTTTTTTAGAAGAATGGCATTTGATTCCAGCAGCGATTCCTTTTTACCGCAATCAAACCAGTTTTGGACTTTAAAAGATTTGAATTTTTCACCATTCTTTATCATGCATTGTAAAGCATCTGTGAGGTTGAATTCATTGTAACTTTTAATATTGTTTTTTATAATGTTATCAAGGCATTTAAAAAGATAGTCAGAATCCATTATTTTATATAAACCAACCAATGCCATGTTCGATTTAGGAATGGCAGGTTTTTCTACAACCCGGCTAATGAAGCCATCTTCACCTATTTCTGCAACGCCAAAATTTCTTGGATCATCTACCTTTTTTACACCCAACATTGAGTAAGGTGAACGTAAAACTTCGTCGATATCATACTCGCAAATCGTGTCTCCTAATACAATAAAAACCTCATCATCGCCAACAAGTTCTTTCGTAAGATCAATTGCATGTCCGGTGCCGTTTCTAACATTTTGGTAAACAAAACTGCAGTTTAAGTGAGGGTACTTTTCCACGATGTAATCATGAATTTTTTCGCCGAGATAGCCCACTATAAAAATGAAGTCATTAATGCCTGCTTCGTGCAGCTGATCAATATTTATGCTTAAAATTGTTTTGCCTGCTAATGGAATTAAAGCCTTGGGCTGGGTGTATGTATGAGGACGCAATTTAGTACCTGCGCCTGCAACCGGTATTATAGCCTTCATGTAATTATTTAGTTGTTCTGCCCGTACAATGTGTTTCAAGGTAAAAGGCAAACAAGTTGTAAATGTACGAATTACACTATCAAAAGATCTGACATGAATTTGAACTGAATCTTTCTCAAACCTTAATTTGCATCACACTTGTTGTTTTTGTTTTTGTAATTTTGCGCAAAAATTTCATGTTTAAGGATACGCAGATACAGCAGCTCGTTGGTAAGGAATTAGAAAGACAAAGAGAAGGTATAGAATTAATCGCTTCAGAAAATTTTGCTTCCTATGAAGTTGTGAAAACCATGGGCACTGTGCTGACGAATAAGTATGCAGAAGGATATCCGGGTAAAAGATATTACGGTGGCTGCGAAATAGTTGATGAAATTGAACAAATAGCCATAGATCGCCTGAAACAAATTTTTAATTGTGAGTATGCTAATGTTCAGCCGCATAGTGGCGCACAGGCCAACGCCGCGGTATTACTTGCTATACTTAAACCGGGTGAAGCAATTTTAGGTCTTGATTTAAGTATGGGCGGACATTTGACACATGGTTCGCCGGTAAATTTTTCGGGTAAATTATACGATGCACATTTTTACGGTGTAAGAAAAGAAACTGGACTTGTTGATTATGACATGCTGGAACAAAAAGCGAGAGAAGCAAAACCTAAAGTGATTTTCTGTGGAGCTTCTGCTTACAGCCGTGATTGGGATTATGCAAGAATCAGAAAGGTTGCTGATGAAATAGGTGCTTTTGTTTTTTGCGATATGGCGCACCCTGCCGGTTTAATTGCAAAAGGCTTGCTGGCTTCTCCTTTTGAGCATTGTCATTTTGTAACATCTACCACACATAAAACACTTCGTGGGCCGCGTGGCGGTATTATCTTAATGAAAAAAGATTTTGAGAATCCCTTTGGAGCAAAGGATACCAAGGGTAATCTCAAAATGATGAGTAACCTGCTGGATATGGGCGTTTTCCCTGGCACGCAGGGCGGACCACTTGAACACATTATTGCTGCAAAAGCAGTATCGTTCGGTGAGATACTTTCTGATGATTTTACGCAATATGCTAAGCAGATACAACTCAACTCACAGGCAATGGCTAAGGCTTTTGTAGCGAAAGGCTACGACCTGATAAGTGATGGAACCGATAATCATTTAATGCTGATTGATTTAAGAAATAAAAATATTACAGGAAAAAAAGCACAGGAAACATTAGACCTTGCTCATATTACGCTTAACAAGAACGCCGTACCTTTTGATGATAAGAGCCCCTTTGTTACGTCCGGTATTCGTGTAGGTGTACCTGCTATAACTACAAGAGGTATGATTGAAAATGATATGCAGACAATAGTTGATTTCGTGGATAAGATTTTAATGAATATTGATGATAAAACAATTC
>JBDSRT010000253.1:0-4563 GCA_039929165.1 Ginsengibacter sp. | reverse complement strand
CAATGATGCATGAGAACGGCACTTTGACTACCGGAAAGGCAGAGAACATGAAAATGGCTAACGACTATCGTGGAAGCATGAAAAGTGCAAAAAGCACAATAACGGCAATTGTCCCTTTAAAAAGCCTTGAGTTCAATGAAGACTGGGTTGCCATTTGGGGTCGGGAAGATGATGTGATGACTGACGGTAAAGTGCAAGGCCGGGAAATACACGAGATTTGGCGTTTTAATAAAGATGGAAAAATTGATTACATGCAGAGCTACAGCGGCGGTCCGGGAATGCAGCAATAAAGCTTTTTAAACCTTGAACAAAAAAGCCCGGCACCTCCGGGCTTTTTTGTGATGCCAATTTTTAATACGCATTGCCTTTTCTTCTAAGCTGCTTTTTTGGAGGCCGCTTTCTTAGGAATCTTGCACCTGACTTTCGGGCTTCTGAAAGGCCAATTGCATTCGCCTGTTTAGGGTTTGTTACTTTCTCACCAGAACCTGATTTTAATTTGCCTTGATTCATCTCATTGATATTGTCTTCAACTTTTTCCTGTGATAATGAAAACCAGCTCACAAAATATCCGCCACCTGCCTGTTTATGCATGTGGAATATGGAACACACTAATATCATAGATGTATTACCAATTACAAATTGGACGCTTAAGTGCTTGGCAACGGGATTAGAGCCGTAGGTAAGATTGACATAAATAAAAAAAGCTCCCTTTCAGAAGCCCTTTTCGTAAAGTTTTGATTTAAAATACCTTCTTAAAAAAATCTTTCATATCATTCCAAGAAGCCGTGTCTGCCGAAGCATTGTACTCAATAGGCATGTTGAATTTTTTCCCTTTAGCCGTCGCCTCAGGATTTGTAAATGCATGCGTGGCGTTCGCATAAGATTTAAAAGAATATGTTGCACCAACAGAATCCATAGACTTTTTAAAAGCAGCAATTTCCTGCGGGGAAACAAACTGGTCTGCCTCACCATGGCAAACCAATACCTGTGCCTTTAGCAGATTTTTATCAGGCGCAACACCGGATAAATTACCATGAAAACTTACCACACCTTTTAAATCAGCACCTTGCTTGGCCGCATTCAAAACAACAAATCCACCATAGCAGTATCCGATAGCCGCAATTTTGGAAGTATCTGTTTGAGCAAAACCTTTAATAGCGGCTAATGCCGCATCAATCCTGGTTTTTGCCAATATGGGGTTTTGATAAAAAGGCATCGCATAAGCCTGTGCATCTTTAGGGTTTTCTGCCTGCTTGCCATCACCATATGTATCTATCGCCATAGCAATATATCCAAGTTCGGCTAATTGTTTAGCTCTTCCTCTTGTGTAATCGCCTAATCCCCACCATTCTGGTACCACCAATACACCTGGCCTTTTACCTTTCATGTTTTCATCATAAGCGACAAAGCCTTTTAGCGTAAGAGCTCCATCTTTGTAGGTAACCGGTTCTTCTTTAATGTTTTTCACTGCTGGTGAATCGGTATTCGTCATTCTGTCGGTAGAATCAGAGGCAGCAGTACTTTTTGTTGTTGAAGAATTACAGGATGCCATCGCAATACCTGCCAATATAATACAATGTCTAATGGAGATGTTCATCTTACTAAGTTTAAATAATAGAAATAATAGATTATTGACCTACAATAACAATGCTAATTGAAAATGGTTGCTGATAAAGGAAAGTAAAAAGACAAATCGGAATGTAATCTGCCAAAGATGTTACATAAATCCGTAGTTCAAAATCCTGCGCAGATATTTTTTATCCTGTATAACCCACGTCACTTCATAGCTGCCCGTAGCGTCCTTTGTAAAAAGATAGAGATAGATTTTATGGCCGTCTTTCGATTTGTAAACCGCATTACGTGATCTTTCAACACCACTTTTATCTACGTAAGATAATTTCGGGTTATATATGTCGGCGTACGTCGCAGGCGGAATAGCGACTGTGTCACCACCGATGATAACAGTTAATTTACTGACGATAGATTCAGGAATATTGCCATAACTGCCATAGTAAGTTTTTCGGTCAATTTTTGTCAAAGTTTTTTCATCATAATCCAGCTTATGTTTTGTAGGGTCGAATGCGCCGATATAAATAGTTGCCTCAACATCATCGCCGGAAAATGTTATGGAATCTTGTGACAAAGCAGTAAAAGCAATTTTCTGTAACGGCTCCTTGCCTACACTTTCATCAACGCCACCCATAGCAAACGTGGCCACATCAGCTCTTACATCTTTCTGAACAACTTTTGCAAATGATTCCTTTTGATTTCTCGTGTCTGTTATCTCTACATTCTTTTGCCCATAGGCAGTCACCATAAAAATTGAACAAGCTAAACCAGAAAGAACCTTCATGTTTTTTCTTTAAAATTAAGTAGCTGCAGGTTAAGAAAATTACAAAACAGCCGGAGCTATTTACTGATGACTTTTAGTGCGCCTTTGTAAGGCCGGCCACGACATTGATAGTAAGGGCTACAACAAAAGTATTTAAAGCGAATGCAAGCAAACTGTGGCATAAAACTACCCGCCGCATGCCTCTAGACATGACCTGTACATCTGATACCTGGAAGGTCATACCAATAACAAAAGAGAAATAAGCAAAATCCACGTAGTCCGGGTCATCATCATCAGGAAATTCCAAACCTCCGGTAATCTGTGTTGTTTTAGTTTTTGAAGGATTATAAAACAGGTGAGCATAATGAAAGGCCAAAGTAGTATGAACCATTATCCAGCTTAAAATCATCGAGGCAAGACCTATTGGTAAGTACAAACTTTCCGGAGCATTGCCAGCGCCCTTGGGAAGTATAATGACTAATACCGCAGCCATACTTGCAAAGGATGCAATCAGTATTGCTGCAAGCACAAAAACTTTCGTTCCATCTTCGCTGCCCGCTATATCTTTAATTTGAGAGGTAGAACGTTTCAATAATACAATCCAGCTAGTGAGAAGATACGAAAAGGCAAAAGCTACCCAGAGTACAAGCAATGTAAGCCAGCTATTAAAAGCTGCCGGTCGCATTACAAAAAAGATAATAATGCTAAAAACAATGCTTATAAGCACACGTTGCAATGGATGGATGTTCAGCAACACGTTCGACGACCTGTGATGAGGTTTATTCATAAAACTTTGATATTACTTTTAATAACGCGGATTAAAATTGACGGATTATCTCAACTTTACATAGAAAAATAAATATTGATGGAGCAGGACAAGCTTGATGGTTTTATAAATACAATGAAAAGTGATGCACCTGATGATCATCACTCACCTTATTTAAAAGCTTTGTGGTATGATGCCAATGGCAATTGGCAAGAAGCGCACAATAGTATCCAGGATCTGCTGGATAAAAATGCGGCCTGGGTGCATGCTTACCTGCATCGCAAAGAAGGTGATTTGCCTAATGCCGATTATTGGTATAGTAAGGCAGGCAAAACAAGACCACCAAATACCTTAAACGAAGAGTGGGAAACACTCGTAAAATATTTCCTGCAATAATAAGCCCCGCCCTCATGAGATATACCTGGCTTCATATATTACTGGTTGCTGTATTAGCCTTAAACAATTGTAAAACACAGGTAAAGATACCTGCGGCATCTATTTCTCAAGATTCAATTTACACCTATGGCAACCCATCACCTGACGGTATTGGTAAATTTTATAAAGGCAGACAAATAGCGCATGTCATGGGCGCTGCGGGCAGTGAATGGCTGGAAAGAATGGAAAGACAAAAAGAAGAAAATACATTACTGGCAATACAAAACATGAATCTAAAAACCAATGAAGCTGTGGCAGACATTGGTGCCGGTACAGGATATTTCACTTTTAAAATTGCACCGCTTATCCCTGGAGGGAGAATTTTTGCTGAAGATGTACAGGACGAGATGATCGGCTTTTTAAATGAAAAGAAAAAAACATTAGGCTTAAAAAATGTTGAGGTGATAAAAGGCACAGATCAATCCCCATATCTTCCGGATAATGCTATAGACCTGGCTTTTATGGTTGATGTTTATCATGAGCTTGAATATCCACATGAAATGTTACAGGCAATAAAAAAAAGCTTAAAGCCTGACGGCAAACTGTTATTGATTGAATATCGTGGCGAAGATGACTCTGTCGCCATTAAGCCTTTACATAAAACCACTATAAAGCAGTTGGATATTGAGTTGGAAGCAAATGGTTTTGCCAGGGATTCAACAGGTGAGTTTTTGCCAATACAACATTTTGCGGTGTACAAAAAAGCAAGGACGCAGTAAGCCAAATATCTTTGCAACATACACCGCAAGGCCAGAATAAGGGTCTTATCAAATCAGGCAAACATTTTTATTTATATTGTAGAAGCAGACAATTAAATTTTGCAATAGTTTTTACAGTTGCTTTACGTGGATAATTAAGTAACCTATTAAAATGCAATTTAAAAAGGCATATCTATTTTTACTGGCAAAGCTAAAACAAGAGTTGCCGGACTGGCTCACTTACCATAATCTGCAACACACCAAAGACGTGGTTGAAGCCGTACAATATATTGCGAAATGCGAAAAGGTGAATAAAAAAGATTTTACACTAT
>JBDSRT010000252.1:0-5261 GCA_039929165.1 Ginsengibacter sp. | reverse complement strand
AAATCCGCCCTACCCCATTTGTTGACAACCACTGGTCCATTCATAAGATATAAAGAAGGATTAGTTCTGCTGGCAGTTTTAATCGCTGTTACATCACAGCTCAATACAGGTAAATTTAAATGATATTGATTATTGATCAGATTATTGGCAGCTTCTGCCTGTGACGCCACTACATAAACTGTTTTACCAGTAGTCTTAGCCTGATTGACAATAGCAGCAAAATTATTTACCCATTTGCCGGTATCCTCAATACTCTTCATGTATAATACATAATATTGACCTGGCTGATTTAATAAAGCATCGGTTGTGTCGGCTCCCGAAAGCGTATTCAAAACATAATCTTTTATTGGCGGTTCATTGTTAGAACCTTGTTCTAAAATCACATCTTCCCGCTTTACAAAGTTCCAGGTTGAATCGGGCAAATTTGTTTCATCAAATTGTTTTTGAGCACCATTTTTTTCGTAAATAAATTTAAAAGCAATCTTATCCGGTATTGCGTTGTCAGGCATTTTTCTTAGCTCTAATACGTTGTTACCTTTTTTAAAAGGCAAGCAATCAATTACCGGTAAGTGGTCTAAAGTATACCATTGAAAACCCAAAACAATCATAGTAGAAATGATAATAAGCATCATACTTATGGCACTTCTGAAAAGTGGTATTATATATTTTTCACCAATGATTAAAATTAAAATCAAGACAAATAATATGAGATCTTTTATAAAAGATTGCATGGCAGTGAGCGGAATGCAATCGCCAAAGCAACCACAGGTTTTTATCTTCCCGGAAAAGACGGCATAACCAGTTAGAAATGTAAAAAACAGGATCAGTAATAAAAGCAGGACATTAAAAAACCGGCGATACCAGCCAAGTAGCAAAGCCACGCCTACAACTATTTCAAGCGTGATTATAATGACTGAAAAAGTAAGTGCGTATTCATCAAGCCACAACATCAATGAGCGTAAGCTATCAATCGCACGCCACACATCAAAGTATTCCTGCATTTTGTAAGACAAACCCCTGGGATCATTTGCCTTAATAAAACCCGAAAAAATAAATAAAATGCCGACTAAGATTCTTGAAATGTTTACCAATATTTTCATCTGGATGTGTTGTAAACGAAGCTGTTTATTTAATTGTTCTAGGTTAGCTTTTGTTCGTTAATCAATATCAATGCAAAGACAGCGTAATTTAGTATGTCGTAAAAATTAGCATCAACACCTTCGCTTATAAGCGTGATGCCTTTGTTGGCAATGATCTGTTTTATTCTCAAAATTTTGGCAAGTATCAAATCTGTAAAACTCTCCTGGCTCATATCCCGCCAGGCTTCACCATAATCATGGTTTTTATGCTCCATTAAAGTTTTGGAAGCCTGTATTTTGTCATCGTAGAGATTTTCAACTTGTTCAACCGGCAGGTCTTCTATCTCATCATCTATAAGATCAAGCTGTATCAAACCAATAACAGCGTAATTTAAAATGCCTTTGAATTCGCTTTCAATATTATCGCTTACCATCTGGCTGCCCAACTCCTGAATATTTCTCACCCGCCTGGCCTTAATGTAAATTTGATCTGCTACAGATATTGTTCTGTACACTCGCCATGATGTGCCGTAATCTTTTGTCTTTTTTAAAAAGATTTGCCTGCAACTCTCAATTGCATCATCATACTGTGTTGCGGTGTTACTTTGCATAGTGATCATCCTAACTAATAAGTACCAAAAATAATTTAAAACCGCGTATGTATACTTTAAACTGCGGGGGCAAGTTAATTGTGTTGCATGAACCGGTAGTGATGGGCATTATAAACGTTACGCCGGATAGTTTTTATAAAGATAGCCGTACTGAGAATATCGATGCCATTGTCGCTCTCACCAAACAAATGCTTTTTGACGGCGCAACATTTATCGATATTGGCGGGCAGAGCACACGCCCGGGAAGTGAGCGTTTAAGTGCTGACGAAGAGGCCGCAAAAATTCTACCTCCTATAGAAGCTATTATAAAAGCTTTGCCAAGAACCTTAATTTCTATTGATACGTACCACGCCGCAGTTGCAAGACAAGCTATTGAGGCCGGCGCCTGTATAGTTAATGATGTTGGCGGAGGTTGGTTTGATGCAAACATGCTTGAAACTGTTGCGAAATATAAAGTGCCTTACATCTGTATGCATAATAACAAATCGCTGCAACACATGCACGATAAACCTTTCTATAAAAACATTACCCTAGAAATTATAGATTATTTTATTGAAAGAATTGAAGCCTGTAAAGCCGCCGGCATTTTAGATGTTATTATCGATCCGGGTTTTGGCTTCTATAAAAAGTCAATGGATAATTTCAGGCTCCTTAAAAATTTACAACAATTAAAAATTCTACAAAAGCCAATGCTGGCAGGACTTTCCCGTAAGTCAACCATTTATAAAACCTTAGATATTCCGCCGGAAGAAGCTTTAAATGGCTCAACTGTTTTACATACGCTGGCTTTACAAAACGGCGCAGACATCATAAGAACCCATGATGTAAAAGCTGGTAAAGAAGCCATTATCCTTTTAAATAATTATAAGCTGAGTGATTGAGTCGTTAGTCATAAGTCAATCGTAAGTTGTGCATAGTGTGGAATATTTTTACTCTTATGAAAAAAATGAAGCCATATTTCTAAGGCTTCACTTAATTTAATCTTAAAACCAATGTCAATTAATCTAACAACCAACTTTATTTAGGCTGATCAGCTTGTGGATCTTGTTGCGGCATTTGCTGTTGCATCTGTTGCTGCATCATCATCTTTTGTCTTTCAGCCATCATCTTTTTACGATAGTTTTCTCCGCTGCTAACATCTGTAACAGTTATGTCGAAAATCAAGGGTGCATTTGGCCCAATATCACCACCGGCACCACGTGGACCATAGCCTAAACCTGAAGGAATAAATAACCTTCCGCTGCCACCTTTTTTAAATAGTCTTACACCATCGTCCATGCCTTCAATAGAACCTCTTTGCCCAACAACAAACGTGTATGGCTTTGTAGGGTTTCCGGCAGAATCATAACTCTGATCAAATATTTTACCATCAAGCGTCATGCCTTTATAATTAACGGTAACAGCTTTACCTGAATCAATGGATTCACCAGTACCTGGATTTGTAATTTCCACGTAAACGCCTTTAGTTGTTTTGGTAGATGTTACGCCATCCTTTGTCAGCCGCTGAGTTAAGACATTATCATCAATTTCCTGTTGCTTGAGTCTTATAGTCGAATCAGCTTTCATCATACTGGTAACTGCATCTGCTTTTGCTTTTACGGCTGCTGCAGAATCCGCTATCACATCCCATATTTTCATCCTGAAACCTAAAAATTTTCCTTTTTGCGCATATGGCGGGATTTGTCCAAGCTTCATAGCACTATCAACCAGCATTCGTGTAACAATGCTATCGCCTTTTTTCGCCTGTAAAAAAATCTTTACATAATCAGGTGGAAGCTTCGAAGAATCTACATCAATAAATTGCGGCAAAGAATCATAAGGCGTACTTAATAACGAATCTGCATAATAACTTACTACACTAAATTTTACGGCATTGCCATATTTAATTTCTGTGCCGTCACCACCAAACGTTTTATATTCCAGTCCAGTTTTAGTTTTTGTAAAATCTTTGCCCTTGCAACCTGCTGAGATTATAGCTATAGCCGCAATCAAAAAAAGTGATCTGTTCATGTTTATTTTTTATTTAAAATTTATAACTACTTAGTTCTTGCCTGTTGTCATGGATGGCAGTTTTGAAACGTTTTACCACTTCTTCCAAAGGCTCGGTATTTTTCCCACCCGCCGCATTAAAATGTCCGCCACCATTAAAATATTTCCTGGCGAAGGTATTTACATCAAATCCACCCTTACTGCGAAAAGAACTCTTACGTTCATCTCCCCTGTCAATTATTATTGAGGCGAGCTTGATGCCGTGAATACTTAACGGAAAGTTTACCAGTCCTTCGGTATCACCGGTTTTTACATTGAACCGGATAAGATCTGCCTGCGGTATTGCAATTAACGCCGTATTATATTCGTAAAAAACATCCATACGGTTGAGCAAGACATGCCCAAAAAACCGGAAACGACTTTCCAGAAAATTATCATATAAATTCTCATGGATCTGGCTGTGATCAAAACCCCTGTCTTTAAGATCAGCCACCATACGGTGTACACTGGCCGTTGTTGATGTAAATCTAAAAGAGCCTGTATCTGTCATCACTCCGGCATACAAACATTCCGCAACCGATGTATTGATCAGTTTTCCATTACCACTTTCCACTATAAAATCATATACCATTTCAGCGGTTGAGCTTTTCCCTGTATTGCTTTCGCCATAATCAAATACTTCAGTTTGAGGTTGTTGATGATGATCGATTAATATCTTTTTACAGGATAGTTTTGCAATCACCGGTTCCATATTCCTGGTACGGCTTAGAGTGTTAAAATCAAGACAAAATAACCACTCAGCCGCCGCAAGTGAAGTTAAAGCTTTAGCATTTTGCATTTCAAAATCCAAAACTTTTTTACACCCCGGCATCCAGCTTAAAAAGCCTGCCCAATTTGTTGGAGATATAACAGTAACCTGGTGATCAAATTGGATAAGAAAATTGTAAAGCGCTAAAGCTGAACCCATAGCATCGGCATCAGGTTTCTGATGATAGGTTATTACAATGTTTTTTTTTCGAGGTAATAAGGGAAAGATGTCGCTCAGCGGTTTCATAAAAGGCTGCAAAAGTAGGAAACCACGGCGATAATAAGAATTAAAGGAATGTTACAACAAGACGACTAGGTATCTTAGACCGGATATGATTAGCTTTGCCACCCAAAATTAAAACCAAATGGCGAACAGAACCTTTACAATGATCAAGCCCGATTCAACAGAAAATGGACATACCGGGGCAATTCTTAAACAAATAAATAATGCGGGCTTTAAAATAATAGCTTTAAAAATGACGCAGTTGTCAAAACAAAAAGCTGGTGAATTTTATCTTGTTCATAAAGAGCGACCATTTTATGGAGAGTTGGTTGACTTTATGAGCCGCGGACCTATTACCGCTGCCATACTCGAAAAAGAAAACGCCGTCGAAGATTTCCGAAAATTAATTGGTGCTACAAATCCGGCCAATGCTGAAGAAGGTACTATCCGCAAACTCTATGCAGCTTCTGTTGGCGAGAATGCTATTCACGGAAGTGACAGTCATGAAAATGCAACTATAGAAGGTGACTTCTTTTTTAGTAAGCTGGAGCA
>JBDSRT010000251.1:0-3249 GCA_039929165.1 Ginsengibacter sp. | reverse complement strand
AAACCCTTCTATATGGTGCATTATAAAGCCCGCATACAAAAGGAACTTGGTGATAAAAAAGGCGCAATAGCCACCGCCAATGAATCAATAAAACTGTCCAAAGATGCCAACAATGCCAACTATGTTTTGTTAAACGAAAAGTTGATCAGTGATTTAAAATAAAAAAAATATAAAAACATATATAAGCGCTTCAACCTAAATGAAGCGCTTTTTTATTTTCACCAGATTTTATAAAAGGCTGAATAATTAACCCAATCACTATCACCAGCACAGCGCCTATAACATTAAGCCATAAAAATGAAACGATTTCTAACTTATAGATCAGGATCACCAGCAATTCAGTAATGATAGCTGCAATAAATGCTGCGTTACCTTTTATAGTGTTGAACCAGAAGGCAATAAGAAATATCCCGAGAATAACGCCGTAAAATAAAGACCCTAAAATATTTACAGTTTCAATAAGACTGTCGCCAACATTGCCGGCAAACTGTGCTACTGCAATGCAGAACAAACCCCAGAACAAAGTGTACCATCTTGATATGTTATAATCACCTCGCTCTGTAGAATCTTTCTGAAAAAACTTTTTATGAATATCAACCATCGTACATGCTGCCAGGGCATTTAAAGCAGCAGCAATGCTTCCCCAAGCTGCAAGAAAAATAACAGCAATCAACAAACCTATCAATCCATGCGGTAAATTATTAATCACAAAAGTCAGGAATACATAATTGGTGTCGTTAATATCCTGTTGCGGTAAGGCCTTTTTAAGCATCACTTTATAGTTGCCTTGCAAAGTCCTTATTGCTGCCGAATCTTTGCCAACGTACAGTGTGCTGTACTCCTTTTCAATGATGGACAGAGAATCTTTGTATGGCGTTTCCTTTGCCAGTTTCACTTGTGTTTCATTGGAAAAAATCGGTGGTTTATGATGTTGGTAAAACACAAATAATAATACACCAAGTAGCAGAATAAAAAACTGCATGGGGATTTTTACAATGCCATTCATTAACAAACCAATCTTACTTTCTTTATCATCTTTGGCGGTAAGAAAGCGGCCGACCTGGCTTTGGTCCGTTCCGAAATAGGAAAGCGCCAAAAACAAGCCTCCTATCATGCCGCTCCAGATGTTATAACGATCCTTCCAGTTGAAACCGTTTTCCGTAACACCTGTTGTAATAATATTCATCTTACCTGCGGCCCCACCAGTTTTTAAAGCATGTACAAAACCATCATCAGCAGGCAACATATTCACGATCATGTAGCCGGCGACAATCATACCGGCAATGATGATCGTTAGTTGAAGTGTTTGCGTATAAGCCACTGCTTTAGCGCCACCAATCAATGTATAAATAATTAGTAAGCCGCCCATTATTAAGTTGGTCAGATAAATGTTCCAGCCTAATAAAGAACTTAAAATAATGGCTGGCGCATAAATGCTGATGCCAGTTGCCAGGCCTCGTGATACCTGGAAAAGTATTGAAGTAAGTGTTCTTGTCTTGAGGTCAAAACGCTGCTCAAGAAATTCATAAGCCGTATAAATTTTCAGCTTGCTAAAGGCTGGTACAAATACAACGCAAATGATCACCATAGCTATCGGCAGGCCGAAGTAGTATTGCACAAAGCGCATTCCATCTGTATAAGCCTGACCTGGCGCACTTAAAAATGTAATGGCACTGGCCTGTGTGCCCATTATGCTTAACAACACAAGATACCATGGCATAGATCTGTTGCTTAAAAAGTAGCCGTCTAAATTTTTAGATGTTTTGCTCTTATAAATACCGTATAAAATAATAAGGCAAAGCGTTACAACCAATACTATCCAGTCAACCGAACTCATTATTGTTATTGATTAAAAGCTTCAGTCAAAAAATAGAAAAGAATAACCTGCAGTATCAAAAAACCGATGACACCTACATACCATTTACGCCAATAGGTGTTTGAACCGGCCATTTTAATTTTTTTTAGGCGATGAATTTTTACCCGCACTTAATAGATTAGCAAACAATCTGTATGCACCGGGTACACCGGCAGGCAATTCTCTGTAAAACACTAAACCTGTATAAATCAACTTGCCTTTCCCATAATCAGCCGCAACCAGGCTACCTGATTGTTCGGCTTCATTAGCATCGTGCATGGCCAATACGCTTCTAAATTTTGGATCAAGTTGTTCTGCACTATAAATACTTCTTTCCTGTACCCAGCCATCAAAATCAGCAGCAGTAATTTTATTGGGAAAGTTTAATAACGGATCGGTAGGATTTAGAAATTTAACCTGGGCGTCTTCTTCTGAAACACGATTACGGGATATAGTAAAGTCGTACGGAAATATCTTAGCTTTTACCGGACCATTGTTATTATTAGTGTTGTATTGAACAACTAATGTTCCCCCATTATTTACATAGCTCATTAAGGTAGCATAAGCTCCATTTAGCCATGAGCTAACGTTGTAGGCTCTAACGCCTGTAACTATCGCATCAAACTGTTTTAAATTTTGATCGGTAATATCTTTTTCCTGCAACACTGTTAAAGCATAACCCATCTGTTGTATAGCCTCTGCAACTTTATCACCGGCACCTGGGATGTAACCAATTCTTTTCCCGGCAATCTTTATGTCTGCGGTCACAATATTGGCTGTTGCTTTCGGAAAATAAGTAATAGCAGGGATGTGATCGTACTTAATACTTTTGCTATAACGGTCATAGTTAACGTTATTCGCTATTGCCATAAAAGCAATTTGTTCTTTATGATTTAATGCATTTGCTGTTGGTTGCAAAACCTGGTTTACAGTTAACGGATTATTAAGATCTATCGAGTAAGTTTTATTGCTATTATTAGTAGATATATCTTTTGGCAACTGTTGAACAATTGATAGTTCACTTTTCACGGAGGTATTAGAAGTGATGGAAGCATGCGCCGGCACTGCCTTTGAATTAACAGATACAATATTGTTATCAACATATTTTACTTCCAGCCTTGGCAGCACAACAAGCGGTTGGTATAACTCTCCTTTAACAGGATCGTTTGATTTATATTGAACCGGCCTTGAAAAAACAAATTTTTCGCCATCAATCACAACATCAAAATCGATTGACAATTGATCATTGACCGGTTTGCCTATCAAGGTTTGATCATTAACATCAAAGCTGCCTTTTTGTAAAGGTTCTTTGAGCCAATAAGGTTGTGTGATACTGTCATGAATTATAACAGCGATGTTTTTTGTTGCGTTAAAGTTTACTTTTAAAGAATCAG
>JBDSRT010000250.1:0-3631 GCA_039929165.1 Ginsengibacter sp. | reverse complement strand
GTGCCGGTTTTCGGATTTGGCATCAGGTTTCTTGGTCCTAATACTTTACCTAATCTACCTATCTTAGGCATTACAGAAGGTGTAGCGATTATCACATCAACATCTGTCCAGCCACCTTCAATCTTTGAAATAAATTCATCAAGACCAACGAAATCAGCACCGGCAGTTTTTGCTGCTTCTTCTTTATCAGGTGTACACAACACTAAAACTTTCTTAGTTTTACCTGTTCCGTGCGGAAGAGATACCGTACCTCTAACTGCCTGGTCGGCTTTTTTAGGATCAACACCTAACTTGATGTGAAGATCCACAGAGCTATCAAATTTAGTTGTATTAATTTCTTTTATAAGTGCTGAAGCCTCTTTAAGAGAATAAGATCTATCCTTCTCAACTTTGGCATCTGCTAATTTTCGTTTTTTAGTAATCATTTGATTTTATTTACCGGTGAGGTAATATTATTTAGTATCCCATGGCGCCTGTCCATCAACAGTTAAACCCATACTGCGTGCAGTACCGGCAACCATTGTCATAGCGCTTTGCAAACTGAATGCATTGAGATCAGCCATTTTATCTTTAGCGATCTCTTCAACCTGGTCCCAGGTAACCTTGCCAACTTTTTGGCGGTTTGGTTCTTTACTGCCGGATTGAATTTTTGCTGCATCCTTAAGCTGAACAGCTGCAGGTGGAGTTTTAATAACAAAATCAAATGATTTGTCAGCGAAAACAGTAATAAGTACCGGAAGCACTTTACCTTGTTTATCCTGTGTTCTTGCATTGAATTGTTTGCAGAACTCCATGATGTTTACGCCTTTTGAACCGAGAGCCGGGCCGATGGGAGGCGCCGGGTTGGCTTGTCCGCCTTTACATTGAAGCTTGACATAGCCTGTAATTTCTTTAGCCATTTATCTTTTTTTGGTGATGACGTTCAAAAACTAATTTGAACTCCCAAACAAAATAAAATCTATACACAGATCTTTTTTGGGATGGCGAAGGTAATGGATTTTACTTATAAAATGCAGTGATTAAGGATATAAAATAAAAAAAGGCCGGTAGTAAACCGACCTTCTAAAATTTTTTATTTGAAACTATCCTAATTTTTCAACCTGCATATAATTCAACTCAACAGGTGTAGCTCTTCCAAATATTTTTACCTGAACCTTTAATTTTTTCTTTTCGTCGTTTACCTCTTCAATCACGCCATTGAAATCATTAAAAGGACCATCAACTATTTTAATAGTTTCACCGATAATAAATGGTTCACTCATTTTAATACCGCCGGCATCAGCCATTTCATCTACTTTACCAAGCATCTTATTAACTTCAGCTTTTCTCAGGCAAATAATGTTTCCTTTTGAGCCTTTACCATCGGTTAAAAAGTGCATCACATTACTAACATTACTTAAATGCTGAATGATCTCATCAGATAATTTACCGTCTAAAACTTCTATCATAATATAACCCGGATAAAAATTTCTTTCACGCATAACTTTCTTACCGTTTAAAACCTTATAAACCTTTTCAACAGGTAAAAAAATCTGCTTAATAATCTTATCCCACCCATTACGGATGATGTCTTTATCAAGATATTCTTTAGTCTTGCGTTCCTTCCCACTAACTACTCTTAACACATACCATTTGCTTTCCTTTTCCGGAATAGCAGGCGTAGCATCTTCTATACTATCGATCTGGCTTTCGCTGTTGTTCTCAGATAAGGTTTGCGTTTCATCATCTATCGAACTATCGTCTATTACTCCATCTACACTCATTATTTTGACTTTATATTATTTGAATAAAGAATACACGAATTTCAAAACTCCATTAATACCGAAATCCATTAAGGCAACTATGGCAGTTATAACCAAGGTAGCAATAAGCACAATCATCGTTGACTGTTGCAATTGCTCCCAGGTAGGCCAGGTAACTTTTTCGTTTAATTCTTTATAAGAGTCTCTAAAATATGTTGCTACTTTATTCATGATAATAGATAAAATATATTATTAATACAGCACGGGCACAAGGATTCGAACCCTGATCAAAGGTTTTGGAGACCTCTATTCTACCGTTGAACTATGCCCGTAAAGAACTTTTTTATAAAACAAAGTACCCAGGATACTAACCCGGGTACTTGTCAAATTTATGAAAAACCTATGTAACCCTTTAAAATAAGGATAAGGCTTATTTTAAAATTTCAGTAACCTGGCCGGCACCTACTGTTCTGCCGCCTTCACGTATAGCGAATTTTAAACCTTTTTCCATCGCAATCGGCTGAATAAGTTTAACTGTCAGGCTTGTGTTATCACCCGGCATTACCATTTCAGTTCCTGCAGGTAATTCAACTTCACCTGTAACGTCTGTTGTTCTGAAGTAGAACTGAGGACGATACTTTTGGAAAAATGGCGTGTGACGTCCACCTTCTTCTTTGCTTAACACATAAACTTCCCCTTTAAAATCAGTATGAGGCGTAATAGACCCTGGTTTGCAAAGTACCATACCACGACGGATCTGCGTTTTTTCAATACCTCTCAAAAGCAAACCAGCATTATCACCAGCTTCACCTTCATCAAGTAATTTCTTGAACATTTCGACGCCAGTTACGGTGGAAGCCAAAGGCTTTTCTATCAAGCCTACAATTTCAATAGCCTCACCTACTTTAATACGACCTCTTTCAATACGACCGGTTGCAACTGTACCACGACCTGTAATTGAGAACACATCTTCCACGCTCATAAGAAAGGGTTGATCAACCGGACGTGGAGGTAAAGGAATATAAGAATCTACAGCGTCCATTAAATCATCTATTGCTTTAACCCATTTTGGATCACCTGCAAGAGCGCCGGTAGCAGAACCCTGGATGATCTGTGTATTATCGCCATCAAAGCCGTTTTTAGTAAGTAACTCACGAATTTCCATTTCCACCAGTTCCAGCAATTCAGGATCATCAACTAAATCTACTTTATTCATAAAAACAACCATTCTCGGCACACCAACCTGGCGGGCCAAAAGAATGTGTTCTCTTGTTTGTGGCATAGGTCCGTCAGTTGCAGCTACAACTAATATAGCTCCATCCATTTGAGCAGCACCTGTGATCATATTTTTTACATAGTCAGCGTGACCAGGACAATCTACGTGAGCGTAATGGCGGGCTAATGTTGCATATTCAACGTGTGCAGTATTAATAGTAATACCCCTTTCTTTTTCTTCAGGTGCACCATCAATATCGTCGTAATTTCTTTTTTCCGCTAAACCTTTCTTGGACAAAATATCGGTAATAGCGGCAGTCAGCGTTGTTTTACCATGATCAACGTGACCAATAGTA
Organism: Ginsengibacter sp.; assembly: GCA_039929165.1. Lineage (GTDB taxonomy): Bacteria > Bacteroidota > Bacteroidia > Chitinophagales > Chitinophagaceae > Ginsengibacter. Next base: position 318 of record JBDSRT010000250.1, on the reverse strand, counting down.
CCAACGTTAACGTGGGGTTTATCTCTTTTAAAGTTCTCTTTTGCCATTTTATTTGTTTTATATTATATGTATTAAAAAAAAGTTTTTTTGTTACCAACATTTATTTTTCAAATCATCATCGTTGAGTCACTCACTTCAATTTTTTAGTTCTTTATTTATCAAAAAGAGCTGTTGATGAGAATTGAACTCACGACCTCTTCCTTACCAAGGAAGTGCTCTACCCCTGAGCTACAACAGCTTGTTATAGCCAGTGGTCATTGGTCAATAGTCAATAAAACAACTCCTTAATGACTAATGTCTTAATGACTTTATGACTAA
>JBDSRT010000249.1:0-3561 GCA_039929165.1 Ginsengibacter sp. | reverse complement strand
TGTATTCGGGTAAGTTTATTTCATTTGGCTCACTTAATAAATAGCCGGGCGTTTTCTCCTCAGGGCCAATGATAAGAATAGCTGTGCCGCTGGCATCCATCCTGGCTGTTCGACCATTGCGGTGTGTGTACACTTCTTCGTTGGCAGGCAAATGATAGTGAATGATGTAGCGGATGTTCGGTATATCAAGCCCTCTCGAAGCAAGATCAGTAGTCACCAAAATATTTGAGGTGCCATTTCTAAATTTACATAATGCTACATCCCGTTCAGGCTGTTCAAGGGCACCATGATAAAATACATTTACCAGGCCTTTATCAGAAAGGAAAGCACTTGTTCTTTCCACTGATTCACGATGATTACAGAATATGATTGTTGACCTGTTGCCTAAATAGCAGATCAAATTAAAAAGTGTTTCGAGCTTATCTCTTCCATCACTTTTAAGCACCTGGATTTCAAGTGCCGCTTTATCTTCGTCTTTTAAAAAATTGAGTTCAAAAGGATCTTCCAGATTAATAAAATCAGGAAGCTCAGCAGCTTTAGTTGCGGAGGTTAAAATTTTTTTATTAAGATGTGTCAGCGAATCAATAATGAAAGCCATTTCCTCATGAAAACCTAGCTCTAAAGATTTATCAAATTCATCAAGTACTAACGTTTCTATTCCTTCAACTTTGATATTTTCTCTGCGGATATGATCACCAAGTCTGCCAGGCGTACCAACGATTAAGGCCGGAGATTCCAATAAATTATTTTCTTCGGTTTCACGCAAATGGCCGCCATAACAACAGGTAATTTTAAAACCTGTCTGCATCTTTTTAAACACCTGCTCAATCTGCAAGGCAAGTTCCCTGGATGGTACAACTATTAAAGCCTGTGTTTTTTTATTGTCTTTTTTAAGACGCAGAAGAATAGGTAATAAAAAGGCAATTGTTTTTCCTGAACCTGTTGTCGAAATAAGTATAACGTCTTTATGCGAACGATTTGCCTCGATAGATGCAAGCTGCATCTCATTAAGATTATCTATGCCGAGGCCTTCAATAGCCTTCTTCATTATAGTTTCCATGTTTGCGAAAATAACAAAGAAGTATTTGGTTGATCGGGAATAATGAGTAAATATAGATGAAGCGTAAGTGCCCGTTTGATTTATTGCAAATAACATGAGCTCAAAAAAACGATTAATTCAATTTTTATCGTTCAATTTGTAACATTGAAAGGAATGGGTATTATATTAGTGAACCAACGCTGACAACAGCGATCTTCTGCAACGCCGACATCAATAAATTCTTCTTATGGCAGCTTATGACATTGAATTGATATTGAATCGCCAGTTAGCAGAATGCCTTTCTATACCCGTTTTTATTACAGATACAAACGGTAACCTGATTTTTTATAATGAACCTGCAGAAGATGTACTGGGAAAACGGTTTGAAGACACTGGTGAAATGCCGGTGGAGCAATGGTCAGTAGATTTTAAACCGGTTGATGACGACGGAAATCCTTTGCCGCCTGACGAGCTTCCCCTGGTTAAAACGCTTAAAACTTCTTTGCCTTATCATAAAACATTCAGCATAATAAGCATGCGGGGGAAACCCGAAAAAATTTCCGTGACGTCTTATCCTATTATAGGGCGAACAGGACACACATTAGGCGCTGTTGCCATTTTCTGGAAATCAAAAGAGGAATGATAATTAAAATATGGGGCGTTCGTGGTTCCATACCTACCACCGGCCCCGAAATGACATATTATGGTGGTAATACGGCCTGTGTTGACGTGGAGGAAGAAGGCTGGCAACTTTTGTTTGATGGCGGCTCCGGCATACACCGGTTCAGCATGAATAACCAATTAAATACTAAAAGACTCGACATCCTCTTAACACATTTGCATCTTGATCACATACAGGGTTTGGGTTTCTTTAAGCCATTATTTGATCCTTCTAAAGAAGTACATATCTGGGGACCTGCCGGCAGCTCGAGGAGTTTACATTCCCGGCTAAGCCGATACCTCTCGCCGCCTTTATTTCCTGTATTGATACGTGACCTGCCATGTAAACTGGTTTTGCACGAAATTGGCAACACGCAATTTGAAATTGGTCCTTTTAAATTACAATCAGCTTATGTAATACATCCTGCGCCTACAGTAGGCTACAGACTTACTTATAATGATGCAGTGTTTGCCTACATTCCTGATCATGAGCCGGCTTTAGGCATGCACGGCATGATAGACAATAAAAAATGGGTGTCAGGTTATGACCTTGCTGCCGATGCTGATGTGCTGCTGCATGATGCGCAATTTACATCTACTGAGTATGAACAAAAAAAAGGGTGGGGGCATTCGAGCATGGAGGATGCTGGAAAGTTTGCTGATATCACAGGAGTAAAGCGCATGTTATATTCGCATCATGACCCCTTCCGTTCTGATGAAGATCTTGAAGAAATGTTTAGATCGTTTAGTACTAAAACCAATTACAAATTTGTGCAGGAACTTGCCAGAGAAGGCACAGAGATCAGCTTATAATTTTTATTGACAATGATTACTTTGGCTTGAAATCATTGTTGGAATACATTGACTGGTTAAACAGGTAATACTTTCCATCTTTATAATTCTTCCAATATCGGTGACCAAGTAAATCGTAATACAATCTGCCATCTACGCTTTTACGGGCTACTGAATCATTTACTACAATAACTTTGGCTGTTTCATACTTAGGCTTTGACGTCACCACTTTTTTAACGGAAAGGGTGTCAGCTTTATTAAGCTCTACGTTACCCGTGTCTAATGTTTTTGAAGCATGATGTTTTTTACTGCAGGCGCCTATAAGTATAGTAAAAGAAATAAGTACAACAATCGCACATTTTCTATTCATCAAACTATTTTAAACCTTTAAGAAAGACCAGACTTTGAGGTATTTGCTCAACCGCTTTAGGCGATTCGTCTTCAATAAAAGCATACTTGATGCCATTCTTTTTTGCTTCTTTCATTACGGCAGCAATACCAACATCACCTTTACCAAGCACAACATTACTTTCATCCGGTGCATGGCCTTCCTGGTTACCCACAGTGCCGATTGCTCTATCTTTTAAATGTAATAGTAAAAAACGGGTAGGATACTTCTTCAACAAGGCTACAGGATCCTGGCCAGGATGCTTAACCCAAAACACATCCATTTCAAAGTTTACATATTTTGGATCTGTATTTTTAACCATGTAGTCGAACAGCGTGCCATCTTCATACTTGCCAAATTCATACCCGTGAGGATGGTAACAAAATTTTAAGCCGTTTTCTGTAGCAATTTTGCCGGCAGCGCTAAAAACTTCGATTGCCTTTTCAATGTCATCCATTTCAAACGTACTATCGTGTGGTATCCAGGCACACATGATATATTTCGCACCGAAGACTTTCGCTTTATCTACAACAGCCTGCGGATCTTTTAGCAACTCATCGAAGCCAGCGCCATAACTCACCATCTCAAGCTTATTTTTTTGCAGCAGCGTTTTATAGTCTTCAACTGAAAGATTATAGGTACCACCGCCCTCAATCTTTGTTATTTTCCACTCTTTTATTTT
>JBDSRT010000248.1:0-9394 GCA_039929165.1 Ginsengibacter sp. | reverse complement strand
ATAGCTGTTAATAATATGTGTTACCGGCATAACAACCACAACTTTACCCTGGTTAGATGGTGTATTCCGGGGCGTTCCTGAAATCAATTCGGCCTGAAGCATTTGAACAGTTTGCAGCAGTGTATCGTTTGATTCTTTCTCCTCTGACTGCTGTTGCAAAAGCTGTATGAGTGTTTGCACTCTATTCATTTAGATTGTAATTTTTAAATACTTACGAAGAGGTATAAATAAAAATGAATGATTTTGATTTGATCTTAAATCATTTTAATCTTGCAACGTGGCTAAGGTACAACTCAATTTTAAAAATGTTTTATAAATATGTTCATAGAGCCCGATTACAGAGGCGGTAAAAAAGGCTGGATAGAAGTGATTTGTGGCAGTATGTTCAGTGGCAAAACAGAAGAATTGATCAGGCGGCTGAGAAGAGTTAAAATAGCTAATTTAAAAGTAGAAATTTTTAAACCTGCCATTGATACACGTTATGATGAATTAAAAATTGTTAGTCATGATGAGAACAAGATTCAGTCGACGCCGGTAAAACACTCCGCCGAAATTTTAGATCTTGTAAAAGATGTTGATGTAGTTGGTATTGATGAGGCGCAGTTTTTTGATGAAAGCATTATTGCCGTTTGTCAGCAATTAGCTTTAAACGGCGTAAGGGTAATTGTAGCAGGTCTCGATATGGATTTTAAAGGCAAGCCTTTTGGTAAGATGCCTGACTTGCTGGCCATTGCAGATTATATCACTAAACTTCACGCTATCTGTGTTAAGTGCGGCAACATCGCTAACATTTCTTACAGAAAAACATTGAGCCGTGACCAGGTTGTTTTAGGTGAAATGGACGTTTATGAACCACGCTGCCGTAATTGTTTTTATAAAGAAGTTTAACACCAAATAATTCTTCAAAGTTCAATATTGAAAAATCCTGTTTTTATTCATTTTAAGAAAGATTTATTGCTGGAGTTTAGACAGAAGCATACTTTCTATGGTGTTCTTTTATACATAGCCTCAACTGTATTTGTGTTGTTTTTGAGCCTGGATGAACCTGATGCAGCCGTTTGGAACAGCTTGTTCTGGGTAATTCAATTGTTTGTTTGTGTGAATGCCGTCGCAAAAAGTTTTTTGCAGGAAAGCGAAGGCCGCATGCTTTATTATTACACCGTCATCTCACCGTTTTCTTTTATCATAAGTAAGCTGCTTTACAATATTTTCCTCATGATTATTATGAGCAGTATTGCCCTTTTGCTTTTCACTATTTTTTTAGCTAACCCGGTCAACAATATGTTTCGGTTTACAGGCATCGTCATTCTTGGCGGAGCCAGTTTGAGCATTGTGTTTACTTTAATGAGCGCTATGGCTGCTAAAGCGCAACAGAATGCGGCATTGGTGGCTATTTTAGGCTTCCCAGTTATTCTTCCACAACTACTTTTGCTGATGCGGCTTAGCAAGAGTGCTTTTTCTGAAGTTTTTAAAACAGGTGCTGTGCTTCAATTATGTGGGTTAATTCTGGCACTGGACGTTCTTATCATAATCCTTGCAATAATACTTTTCCCTTATCTCTGGAAAGAATAGCATACGATATTCATGTTGTTAAGGTTTAGTGCCATTGTTACAATCCTTTAAATACTTAATTTTTAATTGACAAGCTTTATATAGCTTTGCGCCATTCAAAAAAATTCGCTGTCTGGTGAGGAGAAGTTGGTGGAAAATATTATCGGTTGTTTTGCTTGTTTACACCTTTATTGGTGGTTTTCTTTTTGATGTTCCACGCCTTCCGATTTTAAATGAATCAATCCGCAATCTTCATTTTCATGTGTCCATGTGGTTTAGCATGATGCTGCTTTTTATTGTGAGCGTTGTGTATAGCATCAAATATCTTAGAAAGGGAAATTATGGCAACGATATAAGAGCTGCACAATTTGCCGCAGTGGGTAGCGTATTAGGAATATTGGGTTACGCTACCGGGACTATCTGGGCAAATTACACCTGGCTTTCCGATCAACATCAATCGCTAAGCAGTGTTTTAAAAGAACCGAAGCTTATAGGCGCTGGCATTGCTTTGCTTATTTACGGCGCTTACTTTGTATTGCGCAGTTCATTTAACGATATTGACAAAAGGGCGAGAATAAGTGCAGTGTATAACATATTTGCTTTTGCCATGTTGTTTCCAAGCATCTGGATAATACCTCGTTTGGTTGGCAGTCTTCATCCTGGTGCTCCGGGAAGTGAAACCGGCAACCCCGCTTTAAACTTTAATGATATTGACAGCAGATTGAGGATTGTTTTTTATCCTGCGGTAATCGGCTGGACATTATTAGGCGTGTGGATTGCAACGCTTAAAATTCGCCTGCAAATATTAAAAGATAAAATCTTAATTAATGGGTAAGTTGATAAGCCGTTTAGGAGTATTGCTGTTATTTACATTTTCGACGTTAGCAGTATCTGCGCAGGAAAATGTACAAATGGCAGACGGCATGCGGAGTAACGGTAAAATTTATGTTGTTGTAGCTGTTGCACTTACCATACTCGCCGGGTTATTTTTATATCTTATCGTATTAGATAGAAAAATAAGCCGCTTCGAGAAAAATGAAAATTAATAAAGGGCTGGTTCCTTAACGCTTGCTAAATATTGGATTATGGCACAGGAAGTTAACTATAGTTTTTTTAAAAGTGTAGAAAAAAGCTTTGATAAAGCTGCAATCTTTACAGATTGGGATCGGGGAGTTTTGGAGCAAATAAAAGTTTGTAACAGCGTGTATCAAATGCGTTTTCCTGTCAAGGTTGATGATAAAATAGAAGTGATAGAAGCTTATCGTGTACAGCACTCTCATCACAAAACACCCTGCAAAGGCGGTATAAGGTTTAGCCTTGCCGTTACCCAGGACGAAGTGATGGCCTTAGCTGCATTAATGACCTACAAATGCGCCATTGTGAATGTACCATTCGGCGGCGCAAAAGGTGGTATTAAGATTAACCCAAAAAAATATTCAGAATATAATCTTGAAAAGATAACAAGGCGTTATACTGCCGAATTAATCAAGAAAAAGTTTATAGGACCGGGCACAGATGTACCTGCACCCGATTATGGGACAGGTGCAAGGGAAATGGCCTGGATACTTGACACTTATTCGGCGATGCACCCTGGCGAAATTGACGCGGCCGGTTGTGTTACCGGAAAACCTGTATCGCAAGGCGGTGTAAGAGGCAGAACAGAAGCAACAGGTCTTGGCGTGTTTTATGGTCTGCGTGAAGTTTGTAACATGCACAAGGTTATGGACAAACTTGGACTGCCTCTGGGAGTTGCAGGAAAAAGGATTTGTATTCAGGGCCTGGGAAATGTAGGGTTTCATACGGCCTTCTTTTTCCAGGAAGCAGGTGCCAAAATTGTCGGTCTTGCAGAATATGAAGGTGCAATCTCCAATCAGGATGGATTAGACGTTAAAGCCGTAGTAGCACATCGTGAACAAAATGGTTCTATCTTAGATTTTCCGGGGGCAACCAATTTCGAAAAGTCTGCCGATGCGCTTGAAATGGATTGCGATATCTTAATTCCTGCAGCGCTTGAGAATGTTATCAACGGTGGGAATGCGTCAAGAATTAAAGCAAAAATTATTGGTGAAGCAGCGAATGGACCTATCACACCGGATGCCGACGAAATACTTACGCTGAAAAATATAATTGTAGTACCGGATATGTACTTAAATGCCGGTGGTGTAACTGTGAGTTATTTCGAGTGGCTTAAAAATTTAAGTCACGTTCGTTATGGCCGGTTAGAAAAGCGTTTCACTGAAAACATGAATCAGCATATTCTTGGCCAGATAGAAGAATTAACCGGGAAACAGGTTAGTGGCTCCGAAAGAGAATTTATCATGCATGGAGCTGACGAGGTTGATCTTGTGAGAAGTGGTCTTGAAGAAACTATGATAACTGCTACAAGGGAAATTATGGACATATGGTTTTCTAATCCCAATATTCCGGATATGCGAACTGCGGCCTATGTTTGCGCTATCAATAAAGTCGCTACGTCTTATGACGAACTAGGTATTTTTCCATAGCTATTGCGCAAAGGCAGGAAGCGCCTCAACAGGTTGAAACATATTACTAATCTTTACAAATGCGGCAGTATAGCTACCGTTTGTAATTACAAGATATTTGGCAGGTAAAGATTGATGATAGATCAGTATTTGCTTGATGACCTTACTGTTTAAAACTTCAGTCATATGTTTGCATTCAACAATCATCCATGGCAGGGCATCGCGATTATATACAATAAGGTCCCCTCTTTTAGCAAGTTCTCCCACAAAAAATTCTTTCTCAACAGCTATTAACTTGGCCGGGTAGTTCATTTGCGAAACCAGATATTGCAAAAAGTTTTGCCGTACCCATTCTTCAGGAGATAAAATAATCCAGCGCTTTCGTACCTCATCGAAAATATATTGTATACCCTTCCTGGATTCTATTTTAAATGGATACCTATCAAACGCAATTTTCAACATCTGTTCAACAATGAATATTTAGTAGTTTTAAATGTGGCAAAACAACGACTAAACGCTGATTTGAACAATGACGACTAAAAAAGATATTGTAAACAACTGGCTACCGCGATATACCGGAGAGAAAATTGAAAATTTTGGCGAATACGTTTTACTTACCAACTTTAGTAATTACGTCAGCATGTTTGCGGCGTTACATGCTGTAAATATTATTGGTATTGATAAGCCAATGCAATGTGCTACGGCAAATAATATCACCATTATAAATTTTGGCATGGGAAGCCCGACCGCAGCTACAGTTATGGATCTGCTAAGCGCCATACAACCGAAGGCTGTATTGTTTCTTGGCAAATGCGGCGGCTTAAAAAAAAGGAACAAGATCGGTGACATGATATTACCGATTGCGGCAATAAGAGGTGAAGGAACATCCAACGATTATTTTCCGGCCGAGGTTCCGGCGCTACCGGCATTTGCGCTGCAGAAAGCTATTTCTACCACAATAAGAGAGTACGAAATTGATTATTGGACCGGCACTGTTTATACCACAAACCGGAGAGTATGGGAACATGATGAAGTGTTTAAAAATTATCTTCAAAAGATAAGAGCTTATGCCATTGATATGGAAACCGCTACCATTTTTACTGTAGGTTTTTTTAATAAGATACCAACCGGCGCCTTGTTATTAGTGAGTGATTCGCCAATGGTACCTGAAGGGGTAAAAACAGAAGCCAGCGATGTTACGGTAACTGCCATGTATGTGGAACGACATTTAAAAATAGGCATTGATTCGCTTAAGCAGTTAATGAATAACCGGCTTACAGTTCGCCATCTTAAATTTTAATTTTTATTGCATCCACTGCTACATATTAAGAATCTTAGCCTCCATTTTCAGCAAGGCAAGTCTCAAACTGTTGCTGTTCAAGACATATCGATAACCGTAAATCGCGGTGAAATTGTGGCGGTGGTTGGCGAGTCAGGTTCAGGTAAATCAGTAACAGCACTTTCAATCTTAAAACTTCTTCCATCTCCACCGGCCATTTATACTAATGGTGAGATATTATTTTCTGTGAATGAAGAAGGGCCGGTTGATCTGCTTAGATTAAATTATTCTCAACTTCAAAAAATACGGGGAAAGGAAATAGGAATGATCTTCCAGGAACCAATGACAAGCCTTAATCCCGTTAAGCAGGTTGGTGACCAGGTACAGGAAGTGATATTAATTCATCAAAACGTATCTAAAGAAATTGCTGCACAAAACACTATTAAGTTATTTAGAGAATGCGGTATAACAGAACCGGGAAAAATTTATAAGCGCTATCCTCATCAGATAAGTGGCGGACAAAAACAAAGAGTGATGATTGCTATGGCGATGAGTTGCAATCCAGCTTTGCTTATTGCTGACGAGCCAACTACTGCACTGGATGTAACCGTTCAAAAGAAGATTCTGTTATTGATTAAGAATCTTCGTGGAACGCATAACATGGGTGTGTTATACATTACTCACGATCTGGCACTTGTTTATGAAATTGCCGATAGAATAGTTGTGATGAATAGAGGAGTTATCGTGGAAGAAGGCTTAACAACTTCAATTTTTAATCATCCCAAGCAACCTTATACAAAAGCATTACTGGCTTGCCGGCCGGCATTATATCCAAAAGGCACAAGGCTTCCGGTAGTTGAAGATTTTTTAAACGGGAATAATATAACGCCCTTTTTAAAAGTAAGAGAGACTTTACAAGCTACCAATGAGAATTTAATCAGTTTCAACAATATTATCGAAGTAAAAAATGTAGTTGTTAAATATGCCGGCAGAAGAAATCTTTTAGGAACAGTTACACAATTTAATAAGGCTGTAGATGATGTTAGTTTTGATGTTAGGCAAGGCGAGACTATTGGACTGGTTGGTGAAAGTGGTTGCGGTAAAACTACTTTAGGTAGAGCTATCGCCGGCCTGATAAAGCTCTCTTCAGGAGAAATAACATTTAGAGGACAGAATATTGCTAACATTCCCGCTGAAGAAATGCGTCGTTTGCGGAAAAAGATCCAGGTAATATTTCAGGATCCTTATTCATCTTTAAACCCGAGAATGTCAGTCGGCACTGCCATTGAAGAGCCTATGATGATCCATAAAATTGGCAATTCAGAAAATGAACGCCGGCAAAAAGTAATGGACTTACTTAGCAAAGTTCAACTCAAACCTGAACATTACAATCGCTATCCGCATGAATTTAGTGGTGGTCAGCGGCAAAGGATTTGCATCGCCAGGGCACTGGCTCTAAATCCTGAATTTTTAATTTGTGATGAAAGTGTTTCTGCACTTGACGTTAGTGTGCAGGCGCAGATATTAAACCTACTTAATGATCTGAAAGCTGAATTCAACTTTTCTTCCATATTCATTTCTCATGACCTGGCGGTAGTGCGTTACGTGAGCGATAGAATTATTGTAATGTATAACGGTAAAATAATTGAGACAGGTACGGCGGACGAATTATATTATCACCCACAATCAAATTATACAAAGGCTTTAATAAACGCTTTACCGCAGGTAAAATTAGCTGGCTTATGATTTTCCAGAGTTATTCAGCATATTAGCTTACCTTCGCCAACTTTAAAAATCATGCCGTAACATGATAAGTGACCGCAAAAGCTGCGGTACGTTGAACAAACCACTTTCTTCGGCATGTAGCAATTTATTTAAACCAGTAATTGTACATGAAATTATCCCAGTTCCGGTTCGATCTCCCTTTAAATTTAATCGCCCAAAATCCTACTAAACGCCGTGAAGACAGTCGCCTTATGGTTGTGGAAAGGAAGACAGGCAAAATGGAGAACAAACATTTTAAAGATATTCTTGACTACTTTGATGACAAAGATGTTTTTGTAGTAAATAATACAAAAGTTTTTCCTGCCCGTATGTATGGTAGAAAGGAAAAAACAGGCGCCAAGATTGAAGTTTTTTTGTTACGTGAATTAAATAAACCAAATCGCCTTTGGGATGTGATCGTTGATCCTGCCCGTAAAATTCGTGTTGGTAATAAATTATATTTTGGTGATAATGATGAACTGGTTGCGGAAGTAATTGATAATACTACAAGTCGCGGCAGAACTATAAGATTTTTATGGGATGGCACGGAAGAAGACTTCAGGAAGATGTTGTATTTCATGGGTGAAACACCTTTGCCAAAATACATTAAACGCAAACCTGACGAAGAAGATAAGGAACGTTATCAAACAGTGTATGCTAAGCATGAAGGGGCAGTTGCCGCACCAACCGCAGGTTTACATTTTAGTACCGAGCTGATTAAGCGTCTTGAAATTAAAGGCGTACGCTTTGCGGAAGTCACGCTGCATACAGGTCTTGGCACTTTCCGACCGATAGAAGTAGAAGATTTAAGCAAACATAAAATGGATGCTGAATATTACCAGATTGATGATGAAGCATGCAGAATTGTAAATAAAGCAAAAGAGACCGGCAAAAGAATTTGTTCGGTAGGCACAACAACAATGCGGGCTATGGAATCATCTTTCACCGCTCAGAAATTTTTGAAACCCTCTGAAGGCTGGACAAACACATTTATTCACCCGCCATATACTTTTAATATTGCTGATGCTTTGGTCACCAATTTCCATCTGCCCAAAACAAGTCTTTTAATTATGGCTTGTGCCTTCGCCGGTTATGATCTTACAATGGAAGTTTATAAGAAAGCAATAAAGGATAAATACCGTTTCTTTAGCTACGGCGATGGCATGTTGATTATTTAATTTGTAAACATCATCCGAATGGATGGAGGAATCAGTTTCCGTTTAAGCGATTCTCAGAGCTTCATTCTACTTATGAGTCATCCTCTTTTATTCGGCAGATTGTTGTTTAATCTACTGTTTTTATTGTAAAAACAATCCTTTGTTTAGCAGTTGCAGTGCCTGATTTTTATCTTCTTTCGCTATCAATAAAGAAATGTTATGCTTACTGCCACCATAGCTTACCATGCGTACCGGAATGGTTGAAATAGCATCGAAAATCTTCTGCATCACATGTTCTGTTTCTGTTATTTCATTGCCAACTATCGATACGATAGTTTGATTGGAATCCACTTCAACTGTACCAAATAATTCAAGTTCTTTAATAATTCTTTTAAGATAAGTATCATTATCTATCGTTACTGAAACAGCAACTTCAGAAGTTGTTACCATATCTATAGATGTACGATATTTCTCAAACACTTCAAAAATCTTTCTCAGGAAACCGTACGCCAGCAACATCCGGCTGCTCTTGATCTTAATTGCCGTGATATAATCTTTTGCAGCAACTGCTTTAACGCCTTTGCTGCCTGCATCACCAATGATCAATGTGCCTCTTGATTCAGGCGACATCGTGTTAAGCAACTTTACCGGTATATTAAATGTTTGCGCCGGCCATATACTTGCCGGGTGTAAAATTTTTGCGCCGAAATAAGCCAGCTCAGCGGCTTCTTCAAAGCTTAATTGCTCCACGGGTTGTGTATCTTCAACTATCCTCGGATCATTGTTATGCATGCCATCTATATCAGTCCAAATCTCGCAAACAGAAGCATTGATAGCTGCGGCAATAAGAGATGCACTATAATCACTGCCGCCACGCTTTAAATTATCAACTTCACCCCGTGCATTTTTACAGATATATCCTTGTGTCACAAATAATTTTATATTGGGATGTTTTTTAAGCAACTGCGAAAGCTTCACTTTTATGGTGCCCACCTGCGGTTCATCTTCTGCATCAATTGTCATAAACTCCAGCGCAGGTAACCACTCATGGGCAATTTGCTGTTCATTTAAAAAAATAGAAAACAACTTGGAACTCAATAATTCGCCTTGCGCAAGGATATCTTTATTAAGGGCATCACTGTAAGATATTTTTAAAATAA
>JBDSRT010000247.1:0-4119 GCA_039929165.1 Ginsengibacter sp. | reverse complement strand
GCGACGGAAAGCATTGGGAAGATGTTAAAAACGATGCAGCACATTTAGCCAACATAGGTATCACATCGGTGTGGTTACCTCCGGCCAGCAAATCGACTTCAGGTGGCTACAGCGTTGGTTATGATATTTATGATCTTTTTGATATTGGCGAATTCGATCAGAAAGGAAGCATAAGAACTAAGTATGGCACACGTCTCGAATATCTTGACGCAATAAAAGCGTTGCACGATGCGGGTCTTCAGGTAATTGTTGATGTGGTATTGAACCATAAAGGCGGTGGTGATGAGCTTGAAAAGGTAATGGCAGTTAAAGTAAATCCTGACGACCGTAATGAAGTTATTTCCGGGCCAATGGAAATTGAAGCCTTCACTAAATTTACCTTTCCTGGAAGAAATAATAAGTATTCAGATTTTGTCTGGAACTATCAATGCTTCAGTGGAGTTGATTATGCCTATAATCTTGATGAAAGGGGGATTTTTAATTTGTTGCAGGAACATGGTGATGATTGGGAAGAAATGATACATGATGAAAAAGGCAATTATGATTTTTTAATGTACAATGATATAGAATTTAGAAATCCGGCAGTAAGGGAAGAGTTGAGCAACTGGGCAAATTGGTATTATGATACAGTTCACTTTAATGGTGTGAGGTTAGATGCTGTTAAACATATAAGTCCTAAATTTTATAATGGCTGGTTATCAAAATTGCGTCAGGATACAGGTAAAGACATTTTTGCTGTTGGAGAATATTGGGCACCGGGCGCTTTGCCACTGCTGCTAAAATATATAGAGGCAACAGAAGGATCAATGAGTCTTTTTGATTCTTCTTTGCATCATAATTTTCACCATGCCTCGAAAGCAGGTAAGGATTATGACATGCGGGTAATTTTTGACGAAACGCTTGTTAAGGCAAATCCGTTACTGGCTGTAACAGTAGTTGATAACCATGATACGCAACCTCTCCAGGCTCTTGAAGCGCCCGTTGAACATTGGTTCAAAGCGATTGCCTATTCGCTTATTTTGTTGAGGCAGGAAGGTTATCCAAGCATTTTTTTACCTGATTTATATGGCACGTCTTATAAAGACCATGGAAAAGATGGGAATGAATATGAAATTTTTTTAGATCGTGTTGATGAACTTGAAAGTCTAATCACGGCAAGAAAACTTTATGCTTATGGCCAGCAACGAGACTATTTTGATCATGCAAACTGTATTGGATGGACACGTGAGGGCGACGGTGTAAATCAGGGTTGCGCTGTAGTACTGAGCAACGGAGGTCCCGGAAATAAAATAATGGAAATCGGTAAGCATTACACAGGTATGGAATTTATTGACTATCTAAATAAGGTAGATGGCGTGGTTAAGATAAATGAAGAAGGGTGGGGGGAGTTTCACTGTACTGCCGGTTCAGTTTCAGTTTGGATATGCAAGACTTAAAAGCCTGCGGCTATTGCATAGATAGAAATTGTATTTTAAATTTACTTACACAAGAATTTTATCCTTATTACCATAATCGTTGTAATAACTAAGCTTACTGTACGTTATTTGATAACACGCTTACCTAACTAAAGTAAATTGTTGAGCCAACGATCCTATATTGTTGAGACTTATTCTATCAGTGTACAATAGTATGCTGCATATAATAAGCGCTTAAAAAAAATTAAAAGTGTCAACTCTTTATAACCACATAAAATAAAAACATGGAAAGAACTTTTACATGGGTACACAGTATTATTGATAGCTGTAACAACGATTTTCATTTTGATTGCGCCGATGCATTGATCTCTTTATTTGAATCAAAATATAAAGATGATGACGTTGTGTTTTCGCTAAAGCAGCTACGATATAACAAATGGGCCGCGGTGCATACTATACTGATCTAAACCTTGCTTCCTTTATTTCGTAAGGAGAAGAGTTTTGATGGGTAATTCATCAAATTTCATTGTAAGAAGATATGTGCCTGTTACTAAGTCAAAGGTATTAAGCTGATAATAATTGTTGCCTGCAACGCCATCTGTTTTCTTGGAAAAGCTTTTAATAAGTTTCCCGTTTAAATCATACAGCGAGAAAAGCGCAACACCCTTTGTAAGGGCAGTAAATTCAATTTTTGTAAAAGACGAAACCGGATTTGGATAAGCGTGTAAAGTTTTCGGGACCACGGCTGAAACTTGTGAGGCTTTTTGTTCAAATTCTACATTAGCTATTGCACTTGATATTGTACTTGATGAAGTTTGCCAAGCTCCCACGTGAAATGTTGTTTTACCAACAAGCGAATTCCCCCAAAAATCTCTTAAGCCGATATTTGTTCCAAACTTCGCATTTAAGTTTAATCCGGTGTTATATAAGGCTGACGTTGACTTTATTTTGTACGACGCAATGGATGTGAGTAATGTTGGATTGTTGAATGTTTTACCTCTAGTAGTGTCTGTATATTGTGGATCAACCTGGAAACCACTTGCTACTCCACTTATTTTTTCCTGTCCTGTGGCTGTTCTCCAGGCTGAAAGCGATGTGTATGTTGTAGCGCCCCAAAGTATCTTAAAAGAACTTCCTGAACTCCAGTAGTTATTACCCTGAAAAGTGACACCAGTTGCAGATGGCATGCTTATTAATTGGAAAGAGCCTGTAACTTGAAAAATATTGTTCCTGACATTAACGCTGGAAATATAGCCACTGTTTTTGAAAAAGGCTTTTGCTGTTGAGCCTGAAATTGCAGATAAGTAAATGATATTATTATATATTTCAACGCCTTGAATACCGCCGTTTGACCCTGCAGTCCATAAGTGAACTGCACCATAATTGTTCTTTCTTCCATCATTTTCACTGATGTTATATCGTATGGTGTTATTTTTTGTGGCGGACGCATACCTATGCTGTGCCACCATTAAACCAGCACCGTAATTGTCATGCGAATAATTATACTGAATGATTGAGTTGATACAGCCCCCGTCTAAATCAAAGCCGCCACCGTCTTTTGAAGTGCCTGTTGTATTGTGATGCGCTTCATTAAATTGTAGCACCACCTTATTTGATTCGTAAGCCCAAATACCGTTTGGCCCGCCGTCTACACTTTTATGTAAAGCCCCGTTTTCATAAGAGGTACAGTATTCAACAACAGCGGTATCAACATTTCCCAAGACAATGCCACTTCCTGAATTGCCGGTTGTGTTTTCCGGATTACCAAAATTGTTGAAAACAGTATTATAGGCTAAATAAACATTCTTGTGGACATAAGGGCTTTCAGCATATATGCCAATTCCTGCTGTGCCATTATCGTGGCTTTTACAATTCGTAATGGAGACGTCACGGTAGCCTGTTTTCTTATTCCAGCCGGCGACAGATATGCCTGAATTGTGATATCCGTACACCTCCACACTATCTATAACTATTAATTTTAACAAAGAAAAAGAATCTTTATAGGTGTAAAAAATAATACCTGATGACTGCCCATACGTTCTTCCCAAACCTTTGATATTCAGGTTTTTTATTTTGAAACCGGCGGCATCCAGAACAGAAATACCACCCAAAGCATCACTATAAATTGTTGCTCTGCCGGTTCCATAAGAACTGACTACAATAGGTTTAGTTGGTGTTCCAATATCAGCAGCATTAAAACTTAAGCTGCCATTAAAAGTGCTTCCACCCTGGAAAAGAATCGTATCTCCCTTGAAATTAACTGAATTTACTTTTTTTATAGTTAGCCAGGGTTTGCCGGCTGATGTACCCGCGTTAGCGTCTTTGCCTAACGGGCTAATGTAATAAGTTAACGCTGATGCTGTAAACGAGAAAAAAGGCACAATCAAACATATAAGTAATTTCAAGTTCATATAAAAGTTATTTGTAGTAATATATTCCTTAGGAATATTGTTACCTGCTTAAGTAAGCCTTAATAACTTGCGGTAAAAGAGAGAAGGTATTTTTGAAATGTAATTTATAGGATGTTCCTAAATTAAGATAATTATTAAACAATTGCAACCTTTATCTTAAGCTTCCTGCCTAGAGCCTAATAACGTCTCAAAAACATTTTTACGTAGATTTTAAACGCCTTCCAGACTAGTTTTTTGTCATTCCATAGCTTAAAAGCTTTTTTAATGCTAGCCTTAACATAATGCTTATTTCT
>JBDSRT010000246.1:0-13258 GCA_039929165.1 Ginsengibacter sp. | reverse complement strand
TAATACGCCTGTTGAATTATCTTCTGTTACATTAAGCATGGCAAAAGATCTTAATGGCTATATTTTTCCGCCGGTTAAAATAGAAGTATGGTGTGGAAGTAATAAAAACAATCTTAATAAAGTATTTCAATTAATGCCACCAACACAAAAAAAAGACACTATAAATAACAGCGAACTGACATCTTTTAAATGCGATTTCAAAAAGATCAATACGGGATTTGTAAAAGTTGTTATAACACCAATTGCACATTTACCGGCATGGCACAAAGCAAAAGGTGAAAAAGGGTGGGTATTTATAGATGAGATATTTTTTAATTAAGACTTTGGGAAAATTCGAGTTATGTTATTCACTGCCTTTATCACCAACAAACCATTTTTCTTTATCTCGAAACAACACATTAAAAGTTGTGAGCGAACCATATATCCGTGTAATGTATTGCTGAAGATTTATCTTTTCTTCATCGGTTAGTTTTTTGTGTGCATTGATCTGCTGTTCCATCACCCGCAGCCGGTCTCTCAGCATTACTATCTTATGAAAAAAATCTTCAATAGGAATTTCTTTAGGCTTCACGCCTTTATCAAAAGGCTGCAATAACATGGTGCCCTGTTTCCATCGTTCACCAAGCTTTACTATTTCTGTTGAGCCATTCCAAAGTCTTAAAATTTTCAACAAAGAAATCTCCAGTTGGGACGTTGTTTCAATTTCTTCTGTTACATTTTGTGGTACAATCTCTTCCAGTTTATCATCAGTTTTATCAATTTCCTTTATCCCACTATTAATAAACGAAATAAGATAAGTGGCATACCGTACACTAACGATAACACCCGGTCCTAGTTGCGTATGTTGTAATGTTGTGCCGATGCCAAGTGTGAGTTGATTCATAAGTGTTCTATTGTAATTTTTGTTTTCATTTATCAGCTATCAGAAGTTACAAGGTCTTCTTAAAGCTGATACCTCAAACCTGATTCCTGCTCAATTTATATTGTTTTGTTTTTTAAACGTAGCAGCAGTGCCTAAAATATATTCATAATATTCTACTTCAGATACACCGGTTACAAACTCATAATCAGGTTTGTATTCTGCCATGTATTTTGTCAGCATATCGCCGGAGAGGCCGGTAACTCTTTTAATAAGCCTTGCATTGAAACGATAACTCACATATTTATCTTCCTCTTCCTGTAATAATCTTTTTTGGAACTGCAGCTCATGTTTGTTTCTCCTAAACCTGAAAATGTTGATCAGCTCATTCACATCAAGGCCTGCAGTGTAGCCCGGCGTATAAGTAGATCGTAAGGTTGGCTTATTATAATTAAAAGTTTTACCATAAGTGATCCGGTTTTCCGCAGAATCTTTTTTATAACTTGAGAAAACATAAATCTCTTTTAAAGGCTTATATCTTTCCCTGGCTCTCACTAAAAGAGAAATGTCAAACGCATTGGTTTCAGCAATAGTATTTACTGCGAAATTTAAAGTGGACTTGTCCTTATAATAAAATGAAATAGAATCACCCGGATTTACTTTGAGATGGTAAACACCTGCTGAATCAGTTTTCGTAGTGTCACCACCGGTGCTTGTCACTTTTACATTTGACAGAGAATACAATTTCGTAGAATCGTAAACTGTTCCGGACACTGTAATTTGGGAGTGAGATACCAATTGAAACAGCGATAAAATCATCAGGATAAAAAATTTCAAGCTGTTTCGGCAGTTAGTCATAAAAAAGTATAATATTACTCCAGATGATCATAGAAATTCATGTTGTTTATAATTTTAACGGAAGCTTCTATTCAAGATGACTTTTCGCTTTTAAAAGTCTGTTTTATTACGGCCTCAACAATCTTTGGAAAATGCTCATGCTCCAGCTTATGAATTTTTTCAGCCAGTGATAAAGCTGTTTCCCCGGGTTCAATATCGCATTGTGCCTGGAAGATCACATCACCGTGATCGTAGTGTTCATCCACATAATGTATAGTGATGCCACTGATCTTATCATTAGAAGCAATTACTGCTTCATGCACATAATTGCCGTACATATTTTTACCCCCATATTTTGGCAGCAAAGCCGGGTGAATGTTTATTATTTTTTGCCGATAAGAACTGATCAAGGCGTCAGGTATTTTCCATAAAAATCCGGCAAGCACAATAAAATCAATTTGATACTTTTTTAACTCTCCCAGATAATGATCTCTGCTATAAAACTGTTCTTTCTCTATAATTAATGCAGAAATTTTCCATTTGCCGGCGACGTTTAATACCCTTGCATTTGCCCGATTACTTACAATTAGATTAACACTTACCGTGTGGGAATGCTCAAAAAATGCTACAATTTTTTCAGCATTACTTCCGGCACCTGAGGCAAAAATTGCAATATTTATCAAATGCGGTAAAAATTAAAAAACCTTGTCATCAGGTTATATTTTTAAAAGATTTGCCAAAAGTAAAGGGTTACAATAATCTTTAAAATGTTTATAATACCAAATAAAATCTTCAATCAATTACGAGTTTCTCTCTAATGAAAAAGCGCTTACAAAAAAATGACAATTAATATTTTATATATTAATGGATCGGCTGAAATACAAGCCTGGTAAGGCTAAAAAAAATATTTAAATGTTAACAGTTTGTCAGTATCCTGACTTATTTTTGCACGCAATACAGGATATTTTTCCTTATTACAACGCGGAACTTGTATGACGTATTCCAGAAGAATCAGCTCCAAATTACTACTTACTGTTTCAATATTTCTTATAGGAAGTTTTCAAAATTTGGTGTGTGCTGCAGATGGTACAACGATTTTTAGAACTTATTGTGCCAGCTGCCATAAACTGGATAAAGATTACACCGGTCCTATGCTAAAAGGCGCCAGGGAAAGACAGGCTGCCGCAGGCTTACCTAAAGATTGGGTTTACAGATGGGTAGGACATACGGATCAAATGCTGGCTACTGATCCTTATGCCAAGAAGTTGTATGCTATATATAATAGTAAAATGACAGCTTTCCCTGATTTAAAAAAGGAGGAAGTAGATGCAGTTTTAGACTACGCTGATTCATACACTCCGCCAGCCCCTGCTGGTGGCAGTGGAGCCGCTGGTAGCGGGGAAGCTGAAAAAGATAACTCCTTATTATACGGGTTACTCACCTTGATATTGGCTTTTGTTGCTTTGGTTTTATTGAGGATCAACAGCAATCTTAAAAAACTAGCTGATGAAAGACAAGGTTTGCGTACGCCAAATCCAGTTCCTTTTTATAGAAATAAAGCTTATTTACTTATTGGTGTTATTGTGTTGTTTTTAGTGGGAGGTTATTACACCATCAACGGTGCTATTGGCCTTGGCCGTATGAAGGGATATCAGCCTGTTCAGCCTATATATTATTCGCACAAAGTACATGCTGGTGCCAACCAAATCAGTTGTCTGTATTGTCATAGTGGTTCAGAAAATAGTAAGCATGCCAATATTCCTTCTGTGAATGTTTGTATGAACTGCCATATGTCTATCCGAGAATACGCAGGAGACCCGATAACAAGAGAAGATGGGGTATCAGTAAACGGTACAGCGGAAATTCAAAAACTATATGAATATGCCGGCTGGAATCCCGATGCTAAAAAATATGACAAACCAGGCAAGCCGATAGAATGGATCAGGATTCATAACCTGCCTGACCATGTATACTTTAATCACTCGCAACACGTAAAAGTTGGTAAGCAACAATGCCAAACCTGTCATGGAAACATACAGGAAATGGGCGAAGTAAAGCAGTTTTCTGACCTAAGTATGGGTTGGTGTATAAACTGCCACAGGGCTACAAAGGTTCAGTTCAATGATGGCAAAGGTTCTGGTAATAAATTTTATAGCATCTACGAGAAATTTCATAACGATATCAAGAACAATAAATACGATAGTGTAACCGTGGAAATGATAGGTGGAATTGAATGTCAAAAATGTCACTATTAAAAAAGGGACTTTTCAGATAGCAGGTAAGCTGCTATACAATAACTGATATTATGGAGCAAAAAAAGTATTGGCAAAGTTTTGGGCAACTAAATAAATCTGACGGTTATGAGGACTCAATAAATGATGAATTTAAAGAGGAGCTTGAAACAGCAGAAGATGATAAAGGTTTATTTGATGCAACAACTCCACGTCGTGATTTTCTAAAATATCTTGGCTTTAGTACTGCAGCGGCTGCCTTGGCGGCAAGTTGCGAAATGCCTGTTCGTAAATCAGTGCCTTTTTTAAATAAACCTGATGATATTACTGTAGGTGTTTCCAATTATTATGCTACAACTTATGTGAGTAACGGAGATGTAATTCCTGTTGTTGTAAAACAGAGAGAAGGGCGTCCAATTAAAATTGAAGGTAATACACTTTCCGGCGTAACAAATGGCGGAACATCTGCGCAGGTACAGGCTTCCGTCCTAAATTTATACGATACGTCAAGGTTGCGCTTTCCTTTAGCAAATGGTAAAGAAGCCACTTTTGAAGCTGTTGACAAAATGGTAGGTGATGCTTTAAGAGCGAATGCAGGCAAGCCTGTTGTGCTTTTAACTTCTACCACAAATTCACCGACTACTTTGCAGGTAATTGCCGAATTTCTTGGTAAAAATCCCGGAAGCCGTCATGTACAATATGATGCCGTGTCTTATAGTGGCATGCTCCAGGCCAATGAAGCCTCTTACGGAAAAAGAGCTTTGCCAACTTATCATTTTGAAAAGGCAAAAGTTATAGTAAGTCTTGGTGCAGATTTCTTAGGTACCTGGCTTAACCCTGTTGTATTTTCAAATCAATATGCACAAACCCGCAGAGTGAATGCTGAAAGTCCTGCAATGAGCAGGCATATACAGTTTGAAAGTTTCATGAGTTTAACCGGAGCTAATGCTGATGAAAGATATCTGCACAAACCTTCCGAGACAGGCGCAGTAGCCTTGGCTTTATTAGCTGCTTTAGGCGGGTCAGTTAGTTCTAATTTGCAAGGTGCAGCTCTGGATGGTGTTAAGAAAACTGCTGCAGAACTTTCTGCAAACAAAGGCACAGCGATTGTGGTTTGCGGCAGCAATGATCCCAATGTTCAAATAATAGTAAATGCCATTAACGATGCAATAGGTGCAGGTGGTTCCACAATCAGCTGGTCATCTACCGCTAATTATAGAAAAGGTATTGATGCTGATTTTATTACATTAGTTAACGACTTGAACTCAGGTGCAATTGGTGCGCTATTGGTACATGGCGCAAATCCCGCCTATAGCTATTTTCAGGCTGATAAGTTTTTATCAGGTTTGAAAAAATGCCCGGTTACAGTTTCATTTAATGAAACGATGGATGAAACCACTGAATTCTGTAAGTATGTTATCCCTTCTCATAACTGGCTTGAAAGCTGGGGTGATGCAGAAGGTCAAAGTGGCCAGGTGAGTTTGTTACAACCCTTGATTCATCCGTTATTTAAAACACGTCCCTTTCAAACCTCATTATTAAAATGGAGCGGCAATCCACTTGATTACGATACTTATTTTAAAAATTTTTATACGCAAAAGCTTGGTAGCAGTGATAAATATAATACAGCTCTGCAGGATGGCTTATTATCACCTGTTGGAAAAATACCCTTGCCGGGAATGGTTTCACTAAACGATTCTACTACTATGGCATCGGCTCCAGCTGCTGTAAAGAGAGATTCGCTTTTCTCAGCTCCTAAAACTGATTCAACTTCTCTGTTTGTCAAAAGTTCAACGCCCGTTACTTCTACTTCAACAACTTTTAACGGAAATATAACTGGTGCAGCGCAAAAAATTCAGTCAATAAAAGCCTCACAAACCGAAATAGTACTTTATCAAAAGGTATCCTTAGGAGATGGTAGTTATGCTAATAACCCCTGGTTACAGGAACTGCCTGATCCCATATCAAAAGCAACCTGGGATAACTATGCAATGATTTCACCGGCAATGGGTAAATCGTTGTTCAATATTGATATTCATAATAGCAGAGATAGTGACAAATATGAAGTAAGACCGCAAAAACCTGTGGTTAAGATCACTTCAAACGGTAAGACTATTGAAGTTCCTGTTCTTATTATTCCGGGCATTCACCCAAACGTAATTGCGTTGGCACTTGGTTATGGCCGCCAAAGCAGCAACAAAGACAAATCAGCCGAATTTATAGGGCGGGCAGGAAGTGGGACCGGTATAAATGTATTTCCGTTGGCAACATTTAACGGCACAACCATCGACTATTTTGCACCGGCAACTGTAGAAAAAACAGGCAAAGAATTTATGGTGGCACAAACTCAGGTACACAACGTTACTGAGGGAAGGCCCGTTGTAAGAGAGATTAACCTGGCAGAATTTAAAGCTCATCCTGAAAATATAAAGAAAGAAGAGGAAGAAGAATTGGCCAGTTATGGTGAAGATTTTGTAAAAGATGCCACACTTTACCCATACTTTGATAAGCCTGGAATGAAATGGGGTATGAGCATTGACCTTAATACCTGCACCGGCTGCAGCGCCTGCGTGGTGGCATGTCATGCAGAAAATAATATTTCAGTTGTAGGTAAAGAAGAAGTGGCCCGCTACCATGAAATGCATTGGTTGCGCATTGATAGATATTTTACAGGGGATCCTGAAAACCCTGATGTGGTTTTTCAACCGATGCTTTGCCAGCATTGTGATAATGCGCCTTGCGAAAACGTTTGCCCGGTTTCGGCAACAAACCACAGTTCAGAAGGCTTAAATCAAATGGCTTACAACAGGTGTATTGGTACAAGATATTGTGCCAACAACTGTCCGTATAAAGTGCGTCGTTTTAACTGGGCTGATTATACAGGTGCGGATAGTTTCCCGGATAACCAGCGTGGAATAATTTCTGACGCCACAATGATGATGACCGATGATCTCTCAAGAATGGTATTAAACCCTGATGTTACTGTGCGTTCTCATGGTGTAATGGAAAAATGTTCTTTCTGCGTTCAAAGATTGCAGGAAGGAAAACTAAACGCTAAAAAAGCCAACAGGCCTGTGATAGATGGCGAAATTCAAACAGCATGTATGCAGGCTTGCCCAACACATGCCATCGTTTTCGGCGACGTGAATGATAGCAATAGTAAAATAAATAAAATCAGAAATGTAGAGCAGAAGGAAAGAGCATTTTATGTGCTCGAACAACTGCACGTTTTAAGTAATGTAAATTATCTTGCCAAGGTAAGAAACACGGGCAGGAAAGTAGGTGATCTGCATGAAGAAGAAATGGAACATGCAGCACCGGCAAAAAAAGAAGTAGAACCGGCTTAGTAATGCCAGGAGGCCATAAACTGATAGAACCGCTACAGCATTAATATTAAATTATGTCATTATTAAAATACGAATCACAACTGCGGGAGCCACTTATTGATGGCGATAAGGATTATCACCAGGTTACTGAAGATATCTGTCGTCCTATTGAGGCAACTCCAAGTAAATTGTGGTATATAGGTTTTTTTACGGCTGTTGGTTTACTTTTATTCGGTGTGTATTCAGTGTATCGTGAGGTTGTATACGGTACCGGCCAATGGAACCTTAATAAAACCATCGGTTGGGGCTGGGATATTACCAACTTCGTTTGGTGGGTAGGTATTGGTCATGCCGGAACTTTAATTTCAGCGATACTTTTACTTTTCCGCCAGGGTTGGAGAACAGGTGTAAATAGAGCTGCAGAGGCTATGACGATCTTTGCAGTAATGTGTGCCGGGCAATTTCCAATCTTTCACATGGGAAGAGTGTGGATGGCCTTTTTTGTGCTGCCGTATCCTAACAGCCGTGGCTCATTATGGCCAAACTTCAGTTCGCCTTTATTATGGGATGTGTTCGCCATCTCTACATATTTTACTGTGTCATTATTATTTTGGTATACTGGTTTATTACCTGATCTGGCAACAGTAAGAGATAGGGCCAGAACAAAATTCAGAAAAATGTTTTATGGTGTGGCTGCTTTTGGTTGGTCTGGAAGTACTAAACATTGGCAACGTCATGAAAGCCTTTCGTTAGTGTTGGCAGGTTTAAGTACGCCTCTTGTATTATCGGTACACACTATTGTATCTTTTGACTTTGCCACTTCGGTAATTCCAGGTTGGCATACAACTATTTTTCCGCCATATTTTGTGGCGGGTGCTATTTTTTCCGGCTTTGCAATGGTGCAGTCGCTACTAATTGTTACACGTAAGGTTTTAAATCTTCAGGATTATATAACTGTTGGCCATATTGAGGCTATGAATAAAGTAATAGTGCTTACCGGCTCTATAGTTGGTATTGCGTATTTAACTGAATTATTTATTGCCTGGTATGGACAAAACCCTTACGAATGGTGGGCTTTCAAGGAAAACAGGGCAAACCTGTTTAGCCCGTATGGTTGGGCTTATTATGGAATGATGTTTTGTAATGTAGTATCTCCGCAATTGTTCTGGTCTAAAAAATTGCGACGGAATATTATGTTCACTTTCTTTATGTCTGTTTTGATTAACGTAGGCATGTGGTTTGAGCGTTTTGTAATAATTGTCACATCCATATACCGTGATTATCTGCCATCATCCTGGAGCACATACTATAGCCCAACGATTTGGGAGATAGGATTTTATCTTGGAACGTTTGGTTTGTTCTTCACTTGTTTCTTCCTTTTTGCAAAGTATTTCCCTGTTATTGCAATAGCAGAGATCAAGGCTATTTTAAAGACAAGTGGAGAGGGTTATAAAAAGAAGATGACAGATATCGAAAAGAAAGATGGGGAAAAATTTTATGTTGAAGAAGTTGAACATGTACATTAAGAATATATAATAATATGTCTGTAAAGAAATTTGTTGTTGGGTGCTTTGATGATGAAAAGGTATTATTCCCTGCAATCAAAAATGTACGCCGTGCAGGTTATAAGATTCACGATGTGTACACACCGTTTCCTGTTCATGGGCTAGATCATGCAGTTGGGATACGGGAAACAAGTTTACATACTGCAGGATTTATTTACGGTATTTCAGGTACAGCTACTGCGCTTACTTTTATGGGATGGGTATTTACCAAAGACTGGCCTTTAAATATTGGTGGTAAGCCACATTTTCCCTTGCCGGCCTTCATACCTATTATTTTTGAAACAACAGTTTTGTTTTCTGCAGTTGGTATGGTACTTACCTTTTGTTATTTGTGCCAGCTTTCGCCATTCCTTAAAAGACATCACTTTCATCCAAGGGCTACAGATGATCTTTTTGTTGTGGTGCTGGAATGTACTGATCAAAGTAACGAGAACGATTTGTTAGGCTTTCTGCAAAACAATGGGGCAGTTGAAACAAATGTACAAGTGGCTGAGACAGGCTGGTGGCTTGGCAGGTATGATAAAGAGCAAAAATTATATAGATACGAAGAAGTGGGCTATTAAAAATAGAATTGGTCTGACGACCTGGAGTTATATAGTATGAAAAAAACATATTTTTTAAGTTGTGTGTTAATTCTTGCAACTATAATATTTGTAAGCTGCGGGAGTAAACGTGATCCGGGTCGTATTTATATGCCGGATATGACTTATAGCAGGGCCTATGAAGCCTATGCGCCAAATAATTTAAAAAATCAGGGCATTATGTATGATGCGAGCCCGGTTACAGGTACAATACGAAGAGGTGACCTTTTCCCTTATACATTACCCAATGATAGCAATGGCTATAACATGAGTGCATCAATTGTTGATCCATTGCCGCCAATTGATTCTTTAAGTATGAAGGAAGCTGGAAGATTATTTAACATTAATTGTGCTATTTGCCATGGTGCTAATCTTGATGCGCAGGGACCGCTGGCAGTTTCAGGAAAAGTTGGCGGTATTGCCAATCTTAAATTAGAGCAATACAAAAAAATGGCACCGGGAACAATGTTTCATGTTGTTACTTACGGCAAAGGCAACATGGGTAGTTATGCTTCCCAGTTAGATAGAAAACAGCGCTGGATGGTAGTTCAGTATGTAAAGTCGCAACAGGCGGGAGAACCTGCTGCTGGCGATTCAACGGTCATGAGTACATCTATGGTTACAGCAGCGCCGGATAGTGCTGCAAAAAAATAATTATTCAAAAGTAAGTGATGAATACTAATATGTTTTTACTTCCGGATGGCTATAAAAAATGGACGTGGGGCCTTTTGATTGTTGGTATTGTTACCCTGCTCTTTGGTTTTATACTACTTAATCCATTTGGTGGTGCCCATGGAGATAATGTAAGTAGCACAAGGTTCTGGGCCGTGCTTTTACAAAACAGTGTGTACTGGCTTCTGTTGGTTAATGCCGCTATGTTTTTCATGTGTATAACTACATTAGCTATGGGTGGCTGGCAGGTGGCAATGCGTCGTGTACCTGAAGCAATTTCAAGTCTGGTGCCTATTCTTGGCATTATTACACTTGTAATTTTATTGAGTCTTGTGCTGGGGCACAGAGCTGACATATACCATTGGGTAGATCGTGAACATGTGGCACAGGATAAAATTTTAAAGGGAAAATCCGGTTTTTTGAGCCCGGGATTTTACATTATTGCTTCTCTTTTATCTATTGGTTTATGGGCTTTTATCGGTATGAAGATCAGGCAGCTTAGTGTAATGAGTGATAAAGGCGGGCATATGAGCTTTGAAGAAGGCAAATCGTGGATTGATAAAAATATGACGTGGGCTGCGTTCTTTATAGTAGTTTTTGGTTTAAGCGTTGGTTCCACTATGCCATGGATTTGGATAATGAGTATCGATGCGCATTGGTTTAGCACCATGTTTAGCTGGTATACGTTCGCCAGTACGTTTGTTGCAGGAATAGCCTTGATTACTTTGTTTGTAGTTTTCTTAAAAAACAGGGGCGAACTTGAATATGTAACAGAAGAACACATTCATGATCTTGGTAAGTTCATGTTTGCCTTCTCAATTTTCTGGACATACTTATGGTTCTCTCAGTATATGTTAATATGGTATAGCAATCAGCCCGAGGAAACAGTTTACTTTATTGACAGAATTGGAACAGCCGAACAGGCAGGACCTTACAAAGGCATATTTTTTATGAATCTTATTATAAATTTTGTTTGTCCGCTACTTATTTTAATGAAACGGGGATCTAAAAGAAACTATACTGTTATTACCTTTATGTCTGTTTTAATCATATTTGGTCATTGGCTGGATTTTTACCAGATGGTGATGCCAGGTACAGTTAAAGCGCTACCTCATATGAGTTGGTTTGAATTCGGCATTCCTTTAGGTTTTATTGGCCTGATCATGTGGGGCGTAGGTAAGTATTTTTCAAGGGTGCCTCTTGTTGCAAGTAATCATCCATTTTTAAAAGAAAGTATTATACATCATACATAATTCTTAAACTAGTTATCAACAAAGCTGTTATAGAGTTTTGAAATTTTTCTTGTAATGAACGGATATCTTTTAGTAACCATTGTTGTGTTGATCTTTCTTGTGATCTTCCAGATTGCAAAAGCCAGCGAGTATGTAAGTATTCTAAAAGGTGAAGAAAGTTCAAGAAAACAAAATAATAAAGTAAACGGCTTTTTGCTGATTGCATTTTTAATCCTGGGATTGATTGGTGTTTGGTGGTGCAATGACTTGTATTATAATCAAACATTGTTTCCACAAGGGTCGGCTTCAGTAGAGGGAGAAAATATTGACACTATGCTCTGGATTACAATAATTGTAACCGGTATAGTATTTTTCATTACTCAAATTCTCTTATTCTATTTTGCTTTTAAATACCAGGAAAGCGATAACCGCAAGGCTTATTACTTTACGCATAATAATCGCCTGGAACTATTATGGACCGGCGTTCCTGCTATTGTGCTTACTGTTTTGGTAGTGTTTGGTCTAAAATATTGGTTTCAATTTACTTCTGATGCGCCAAAAAATGCACAACTAGTTGAAATCACAGGTCACCAATACGGCTGGGAAATCCGCTATCCTGGTAGAGACGGTGTCTTCGGCAAAAAAAATTATAAACTTACAGATCCGGCAAATAGTAATCCTTTAGGTGTCGACTGGAACGATGCTGCAAGTCATGATGATATTCATGTGCCTGCTACAATGCATCTTGTGGTTAATAAACCTGTTAAACTTATCATTGGTTCACAGGATGTAATACATGATGTTGGCTTACCACATTTCAGAATGAAGATGGATGCGGTGCCTGGCATTCCTACAACGCTTTGGTTTACGCCTAAATACACAACTGAAGAAATGAAGGTAAGAACTGGAAATGCAAATTTTACATATGAAATTAGTTGTGATCAGATATGTGGCAAAAACCATTTTAGTATGAGAGGTATTATTATAGTTGAAAAACAGCAGAACTATGATCAGTGGATGGCTACTCAAAAACCTGAATACGTAACCGCAACCTCTCCGGCGCAGCCAACCTTAGATTCAACTGCTGCCGCTGCTAAACCGGTGGCATCTGTTAATTGATTTTACAAACCTCCGGGTTTCAAATAATAAACTATGAGCAACGAGATTCTTGTACATGATCACACGGTAAGCACACACGCAGGTGCTGATCATGCCGCACATGAACACCATCACCATGAGACCTTTATTACAAAGTATGTGTTTAGCCAGGATCATAAAATGATCGCGAGGCAATTTCTTATCACCGGAATTATTTGGGCCATAATAGGCGGGTTATTTTCTGTGATATTCAGGCTGCAATTAGGTTATCCAGAATCTACTTTTCCCTGGCTCGAAGATTTTTTGGGCCACTGGGCAAAAGGCGGAAAACTTGACCCTGAGTTTTACTACTCGTTAGTTACTATGCATGGTACCATTTTGGTATTTTTTGTTTTGACAGCTGGCTTAAGTGGAACCTTTGCTAATTTTCTTATTCCGTTACAGATCGGCGCAAGAGATATGGCCTCGCCCTTTCTAAATATGCTGTCTTACTGGTTTTTCTTTTCGGCTTCAATTGTAATGCTTTGTTCTTTATTTGTCCAGACAGGACCTGCAAGTGGCGGCTGGACGGTTTATCCACCATTAAGTGCACTTGGCGAAGCATCAGAAGGATCCAAGATCGGTATGGATCTTTGGCTGTTTTCTATGGCGTTGTTTATTGTTTCGTCTTTGTTAGGAGGTTTAAACTATATCACAACTATATTAAACATGCGCACTAAGGGCATGAGCATGACAAGAATGCCACTTACAATATGGGCTTTATTTTTTACAGCAATATTGGGGGTATTATCATTCCCGGTTTTATTATCAGGCGCCATACTGTTATTGTTTGATAGAAACTTGGGCACAAGTTTCTT
>JBDSRT010000245.1:0-9736 GCA_039929165.1 Ginsengibacter sp. | reverse complement strand
TATCAACGAAGACTGTCTCTACTTGAATGTGTGGACAGGTGCAAAATCCAAAAGGGAGAAGCGGCCTGTATTGGTTTGGATCTATGGCGGCGGCTTTGGAAGTGGTGGCAGCGGTGTTCCTATCTATGATGGCGAAGCCATGGCAAAGAAGGGTATCATCTTCGTGAGCATTAATTATAGAGTGGGCATATTTGGGTTTTTTGCGCATCCTGAATTAACAAAAGAGTCCGGCCATAATGCCTCCGGTAACTATGGCTTGATGGATCAGGTTGCAGCCTTACATTGGGTTAAAAATAACATAGCTGCTTTTGGTGGCGATCCAAATAATGTAACTATCGCCGGTCAGTCTGCCGGTTCTATGAGTGTGAACTGCCTAGTTGCCTCACCGCTTGCCAAAGGGTTATTTAAAAAGGCTATTGCGGAAAGTGGCGCAAACTTTACATCTGGCAATGCCTCTTTACAAAAGGCCGAAGAAGACGGCATCAATGTTCTTAAAAAGCTTAATCTGTCAACAATTGCAGACATGAGAAAGATGTCTGGCGAAGATCTAATGCAGGAAGCACAGCCTATGCGTGGGCCGATCATTGACGGTTATGTGTTGCCTGAATCTATAGTAACTATTTTTAAAGAAGGCAAACAAAATAATGTGGTGCTTCTTACAGGCTGGAATGAAGATGAAGGTTTGATCTTCGGCCCGATAAAAACAGCGACAGATTATCGCAAACAAATTGGCGAACAATATGAGGCAGATTCATCAATCTTTCTGAAATATTACCCGGCTAATAATGATGCTGATGCTGCAAAGTCACAGCTCAATGCTTCAAGAGATATGATATTTGGGGTACATAATTATACCTGGGCTAATGTTCAAAGTAAACAGGGCAAACCGGTTTATGTTTATCGCTTTAAAAGAAAAGTGCCGGCAAACGGTGAGTATAAAAAGTATGGCGCCTTTCATACAGGAGAAGTGCCTTATGCTTATAATAATTTAAAATTTGTTGATCGGCCCTGGGAAGCTGTTGATCATACATTGGCAAATGTAATGTCGTCGTATTGGGTAAACTTCACTAAATCTGGCAATCCTAACGGCAAAGGGTTGCCTAAATGGCCGGCCTATAAAACAAACAGCAAACAGTTAATGCTGCTCGATGTAAAACAACAGGCCAGACCTATAGCCGATGCCGATGCATTGGACTTTATGTATTCAAAAATGAATGCTGCAAATAAATAGCTGCGACCATTGAAGAGTATTTGTATTCATTTATAAAATTTATTTTTACCATTTAAAATATAGATAATGTTTGAAAAACAGGGAGGCTATTGCTGTATTGTTATTGACAGCAGTCATTGGCATAATCTTGAACCTTCCATCAAACATACTATTCGAAATAAGACCGGGAATCTTGCGACATCAAGATAAATAAATACAATGCTGTAAGTACCGTGCATAATTGTGCAGTATCTTTTCTTATGCAAAAACAGGATTATCACAATCACCCAAAATATTATATTCCGCACCATTTTATATTCTTACCCATAATGGGTATATGTATCGGTTATGGTGTAAAAAATATTCTCGGCAAAAATGACCGGCTAGAATGGATTCTATTCACCATTTTGTCGGCATGTATTTTATACCTCGTTGTAATGTTGCGTCAGCATTATGCACTCGGCAACCAGGACAGGATAATAAGATTAGAGTTTCGCTTGCGTTATTTTGAGCTTTTTGGAAAGTCTTCAACCACGGTTGAAGATCAATTGTCTTTTGCGCAAATTGCAGCATTGCGCTTTGCGTATGATGATGAATTTAAATTGTTACTTGAAAAGGCATTGCAGGAAAATCTTAAAGCGGACGAGATAAAACGTTCCATAAAAAACTGGAAAGCAGATCATATGAGAGTGTAGCAAAAAGTTAACGGCTAACAGCTAGAAGCTTTCAGCTTGCTTCTATAAAAAATCTATCTTCATACAATATACATGTCATGAAAAGACAGTCCTTTCTTAAACTTATTTCTGCCATAGCAACATCGCCAATGTTGCTATCTTTTAAAAGCTTTATGCAAAAAGAAAAATTAAAAAACTGGGCGGGTAATCTGGAGTATAGCACCGATAGCGTGTTCTATCCTAAAACTGTTGCAGAGGTTCATCAGTTAATAAAAAAGCTTGGCAATCTTAAACCACTTGGCACCAGGCATTGCTTTAATACTATTGCCGATAGTAAGTTTAACCTGATCTCTACAAGAGATATGAACAAGGTTATTGCTCTGGATAGCAAAGCAAAAACGATTACTGTTGAAGGCGGCATAAAGTATGGCGAACTTGCACCTTACCTGCATGAAAAAGGGTTTGCCTTACACAATCTTGCATCGTTGCCACACATATCTGTTGCAGGATCAATTACAACAGCCACGCACGGTTCGGGCGTTGGGAATGGAAACCTGGCCACGGCTGTGAGCGCTCTTGAGATTGTAAATGCTGATGGCAAAATTATAAATCTTTCTAAAGCAAAAGATGGCGATAATTTTTATGGCGCAGTTGTGGGCTTAGGTGCGCTTGGTGTTATAACAAAAGTTTCGTTAGATGTTGTGCCAACATTTATGATGAAGCAATATGTTTATGAAAACTTGCCTTTTGATCAATTGAAAGAGAACTTTGATAAGATCATGTCAGTAGGCTATAGCGTTAGTTTATTTACAGACTGGCAGGGCGATACTATTAATGAAGTCTGGATAAAACAAAAGGCTGATGATGCGACAGATTTTTTTCAAATAAAAGATTTTTATGGTGGTAAAGCGGCCACAAAAAATATGCATCCAATTGCTGAACTCTCTGCAGAAAACTGTACTGAACAAATGGGCGTGCCCGGCCCCTGGTATGAACGTTTGCCGCATTTTAAAATGGGCTTTACGCCAAGCAGTGGCAAAGAGTTGCAGGCTGAATATTATGTGCCACATCAGCATGCAGTTGAGGCCATGATGGCTGTAAAACAATTAAGTGACCAGATAGGTCCGCATTTGTTTATATCAGAAATCAGAACAATTGCGGCAGACGATTTATGGATGAGTCCGTGTTATAAACAGCCGTCAGTTACCATTCATTTTACGTGGAAACAGGAGTGGGAAGCAGTAAGTGCATTGCTGCCACAGATAGAAAAATTGTTAGAGCCGTTTTCTGTACGACCACATTGGGGCAAGATCTTTACGCTTTCTCCAAAAACGCTGGAGTCGCGTTATGAGAAGCTTAATGACTATAAAAAAATAGTCTCTTCTTTTGATCCGAAAGGAAAATTTATCAATGACTTTTTAAAGAGTAATTTATATAGTTAGCCATTGTCCATTTTCTATTTCACTGACGCTGCCCATCTGTCCATTTTATTTTCAAGTGTAGTTAATGGCATACTGCCATCTTTTAAAAATTCATCATGAAAATCCGAAAGCTGAAACTTTGAGCCAAGCGACTTCTCGTATTTAGCTCTAAGTTCTCTTATTTTTAGTGCACCTATTTTATAGCCCAAGGCCTGGCCGCCGCCAGACATATATCTTTCAATCTCTGCAGTTGCACCCTGGTCACTAATCTGTTCATTATCCATCATATATTTTATCGCCGCTTCACGGCTCATACCTTTTGTATGGATAGCGACATCAACTACAAGTCTTACTGCCCGGTGCATTTCATCGCCAAGGGCACCCATGTGTTGATAGGGATCAGTGTATAAACCCAACTCTTTACCAAGACTTTCGCAATACAATGCCCAACCCTCAATGTAAGCATTTGAAAACACATCATGTTGCCTGATAGCCGGCAGATCTTTGTTTTCACGCTGCAGACTGATCTGGTAATGATGCCCGGGAATAGCTTCATGTAAAAAAAGACTTTCCATGCCGCTTGTAGTATTAAATTTTGTTGCATTAAGAATGGGTACATAAAATACACCGGGCTTAATATTATCAGGCGATGCGTTATATTCAGCACTTGCTGATGCCTGCCTGAACGCTTCAGTTTGCTTTATTTCAAAAGGCGTTTTAGGGGTATGACCAAACATTTCTTTAAGATGTGGCTTCATTGTTTCATGAATCTTGTAAAAAGCATCAAGCACTTCTTTCGGTGTTCTATAAGGCATAAACTTTGGGTCCGTTTGCAGATATTTAAAGAAAGCTTTCAGATCGCCTTTAAAGCCTGTGCTATCTTTTATCGCTTCCATTTCTTTTCTAATTCTTGCCACTTCTGATAGACCAATATTATAAATTTCTTCAGGTGTTTTGTCAGTGGTCGTGTTCAACTTAACCTTTAGCTTATAGTAGTCAAGGCCACCTGGTAGGCTGCTGTAGCCACTGCTGAGCCTCGCTTTTGGCAGGTATTCGTTTTTCAGAAATGCAGCCATGCGGCGGTTCATTGGTATTACTTTTTCGTTGATGGCTGTTATATAATCAGCAGTAAGGGTTTTCTTATCCTCATCGCTAAAAGCAGTTGGTAAATTTTTAATAGGGCTATAATATAAATTCTCCTGCGGAGTGGCGGTAACCATCGCTTCAAATTCAGGAATCACTTTTACAACCAGCGATTTTGGCAACACCATATTCTCTGCTATGCCTTTCCTGAAGTAAACAATGGCACTATCAACCCAAACATCAAAAGCATCAATGCGTTTAAGCCAGTTCCTGTAGTCCTGTACGGTTTTAAATGGCTGAACGCTGGTGCCGCTTGCAAACTGACCTAGTGCAAGATGAACGCCCCACATCTGGTCTGTCGGTATTAAATTGAATTTATAATCAAATTCATGTATCAAGATTTCAGTATAATATTTTAAAAAGTCATAACTGATCTTATCATTCTCATCAAGTTTTTCGCGGTTAATTTTTTGTAAGGAGGCTAATGTGCGGCCGTAGAAATTTTTGATCCTGGCCTGGTGACTATTTGTAAACTCAGGATAAAATTTATCATTGTGTGTAGTATCACCATTCCAGGTAGCTTCTATCGGAAAAAGATCCATACGTTCACGATAGTAAGACGCCATAAGCTGCGCCAGTTGTTTATCACCACCCTGCACATCAGCCTGTTTGCTATCTGTCGCTTTGTTTTGATCATTATCATTGCAGGCTATCATTACTGCCAGCATTAATGCTGCGCAAATCCATTTTGTCATAATATTAATTTTATATAAATCACCGCGTAATTTAGGTTTTTATGGCATTCGGCCTTGTACCTTTTAATAAGATGTCAACTTCACGCTGCTTTTAGACAGAATTCCTTTAAATTGTGAAGGCTATAAAAAAACGTCTATATGAACAAATCCAGAAGAGTATTTATTAAACAGGCTGGCCTTGCTTTGGCCGGCACAACCTTGTTATCAAACCAGCTTTTTGCAACATCAAAAGCGGCCGGCACCATCACTGGTCTTCAATTGTATTCAATAAGAGATGAAATGAAGGCTAATCCGCTGGACACCTTGACCCAACTCTCAAAGATGGGTTACAAACATGTAGAACATGCCAACTACGTTGATCGCAAGTTCTATGGTTACAGTCCTACAGAATTTAAAAAGATATTAGATGATCTTGGTTTGAAAATGCCAAGCGGCCATACAGTAATGCGTGCGGAGCATTGGGATGAAGCTGCCAAAGATTTTACTGCTGACTGGAAATATACAGTTGAAGATGCCGCTGTTCTTGGGCAACAATTTGTAATAAGCCCATGGCTTGACGAGAATTTGAGAAAAGATGAAACAGCGTTATTGAGTTTCCTGGATGTGTTTAATAAATCAGGTGAACTTTGTAGTAAATCCGGGATGAAGTTCGGCTACCATAATCACGACTTTGAGTTTAATACTGAGGTGAATGGCAAAAAAATATATGATATTATATTGGAGCACACAGATCCAAATCTTGTGATACAACAGTTGGACATTGGCAATATGTACGGTGGCGGCGGAAGAGCAATGGATGTCATTAAAAAATATCCCGGCCGCTTTGCCTCGATGCATGTTAAAGATGAAGTAAAAAGTGCTAAAGGTGAGATGGGACATGAATGGGAAAGTTCAGTATTAGGCAAAGGTATAATTGGCACCAAGGCCGTTATTAACGAAGGCGTTAAAAACGGTGGCACCAAACATCTGATCATCGAGCAGGAATCTTACCAGGGCCAAAAACCTTTGGATGCAATGAAAGATAACCTGGCTATTATGAAGAAGTGGGGTTATTAATACTGCATAAAAACAAAGTATAAATAAAAGTATGTTCATTAGTTTGAGCATACTTTTTTTGTTTAAATTTTGGATGTTATTACAATCTGTTTAAATCGAATCATTACTATTTTAAGTGAACAAGAATCTTAAACGATTACTGTTATTTGTTCTTACAATATTTATAGTATTTGTTGTCTATTGGTGTTGGGTATCGTTGCCTGTCATAACCGGTTTTGATGCGAAGCATGTGTGCTCATGCACTTTTGTATCAGGTAGAGATAAGGTTAGCATTAACACTGCTGAAATGGGAGAGATGCCCTTCAGCCTTGCAAAATATTCTATCAATTTGAAAGATTCTTCTGTAACCTCCACAGTATTGGGTATGGCAAAAAGAAAAGCCATTTACCGTGAAGGCCTGGGCTGCACCTTAATAAATGACATCTCTGAAGAAGCGTTAAGGTCGCAAACTTTTCGTCTTAATAAAAAGTTGCAAATACAGATGGACACAGTTCTTTGGCCTGACGGTGACAAAATAAGCGATAGTGTTTCATCGGCAGTAAATCAGGCGAAATTAGCTGAAGCGGTTGACAAGGCCTTTGTTGAATCAATAGCCGGAAAGAAAATAAGAACACGTGCCGTTGTAGTAATTTATGATGGGCAATTGGTAGCTGAAAAGTATGCAGCAGGTTTCGATAAACAAACAAAAATGTATGGCTGGTCAATGGCAAAAAGTTTTACTGCAGCCTTGATAGGCACGTTAGTAAAGCAAGGAAGATTACATGTTAAACAACCAGCACCTGTAACTGAATGGAGTGATGTAAAAGATCCAAGGCATAACATTACGATCGAACACTTATTGCAACAAACCAGCGGCTTAAATTTTGAAGAAAAGTACTCTAAGGCTACCGATGTAACCAATATGCTTTATAAAGAAGGAGACATGGCAGCTTTTGCAGCAAATCATCCTTTGGTTTATCAACCCGGAACAGTATTTAATTATTCTGGCGGCAACACTAACATACTTTCAAGACTGGTAAGACAAACGGTTGGAGAAGACGAATATGCCACATATCCCGCGACTGCATTATTCAATAAAATCGGGATGTATAATACTTTGTTTGAGCCTGATGCGTCAGGGACATTCGTTGGTTCTTCTTACATACAGGCTACAGCAAGAGATTATGCAAGATTTGGCTTGTTGTATTATAATGATGGCGTATGGAATGGGGAGCGCCTGTTGCCCGAAGGATGGGTTAAACAATCATCAACGCCTGCAGAGTGTAACAAACTTAACAATTATGGTTATCAATTTTGGCTGAACGGAAAACCCAAAGATTCAACGCATAGAATTTTCCCTGATGTGCCCGGTGATATGTTGTATTGTGATGGATATGCATACCAGGCCATTTATATTATTCCCTCAAAAAAGTTAGTTGTAGTAAGATTAGGCTTAACACTTGATAGATCATTCAACCAAAACGATTTTTTAAAAAGTATAATTGAGTGTTTATCGGGTACAGGATGACACCTGCTTTAAAAATAAACGGTAAGTACGTTCATGTAATACGTTTCTTATTACTGGCTTTAACCCATTCAATTTTTTTGCATGATGGGCAGGTAAATTTTGAGACAGGTTTTATTTCTACAGTGTAACCGCAAAAGATGCATGAATACAGGGCAATGTCTGTAATTTCTGTTTGGCTTTTATCCAGCGAATCCGGCATAATAGGCAATCCGAATTTTACCTGTTCATCAGGGTAATAAAAGAGGCTGATATTGCCGGAACTCTCCACAATACCTTCCTCTATCTGTCCAAGTTGCGAAACACCCTGCATCCGCAGTTCTGCGAAAAATTCATCTTCACCCAATGTTTCCTTTTGGAAGTTCTCGATAGAGAATACACCATTTTTTATAAGGCAGACAGGTCTCCCTTCCACTAATAATTCGAATTTCTTGCTCTTGCCGATAATATACGTAACAAGGGTGTAAAGACTCACAACCATTGCAAACACAATTAAAGCGGGTAAAATGCCGACATCTTTATAAA
This sequence comes from Ginsengibacter sp., assembly GCA_039929165.1. Lineage (GTDB taxonomy): Bacteria > Bacteroidota > Bacteroidia > Chitinophagales > Chitinophagaceae > Ginsengibacter. The sequence goes on along the minus strand of JBDSRT010000245.1, from coordinate 1,508 downwards.
ACATAGGATCACCTGCAGCCGAACCTAAGCCGATAATTACGACAAGTTCAAAGATTGATAGTTGCTTTACCCCTCGCTTGCCTAATAAACGCAGGCTGATTAATATTACAATAAACATTATAAAACTGCGCAACATGGACTCTAGCAAAAAGCTCCAATCTTCGCCACCTAATAAAAACTCTTTCCATGTAAAACCTGAAGATATTTGTAATAAAGGCATATGGTGATTTAAAATTGTACGTGCTTGTCACTTACCACAAACAAGTTTATTTATCAACATTAATTTATGGAAAACTTTTCTATTTACTTTTTTGGTAAATTATCGTTTATGGCTGAATTAAATATATCAAACAACAGAAGCAGAAAAAAATATTTTCTAAACATATTAAAGTTGATCTTACCCCATGGTTGATCCGGGCTTCTTATTAATGACTTTTTATTCTTAAAATTACTTCACAAGAACAAAAAATAACAAACTTAACATTACTCCAAGACGATAAGATTAAGACATTGCTTGATGAATCTACGACGCTATATTTATTTTAAAGAAGAACGATAGTATTGATTATTATGATCGACCATCAACTGAGATAAAGTATGAGAATTTTTTGGATCAATGAGAAATAGCATTCATTGGAAAAAACAGCTCTTATTAATAGATATTGATAAACATGAACTCACCCAAGTTTAGATTATAGATAAGCTAAGAATATGGATAACGACATTCAAAATTTATTTCAGGACGTTTACAATGCCTTTAATAAAAGAGATATACCAGGCGTATTAAAATCAATGGCACCTGATGTGCGATGGCCAAACGGATGGGAGGGAGGTTATGTAAATGGACGTAAAGAAGTTAGAGATTACTGGACAAGGCAATGGGCTGAAGTAGACCCGAAAGTAACACCGATTTCCATAAATAAATTACCTAACGGCAGCTATAAGGTTGACGTTCATCAATTAGTAAAAGATCTTAATGGCAAAATACTTTTTGATGGCATAGTACAACATATTTATACTATGAGTAATGGTTTGATCACCACGATGGAGATTGTAAAAGAAGACTTATAATACAGTGATATAGTTCTAATCATCCCACTTCCTTTAATTCATTCCACCTGGATGTATATCTGCCCGAACGCAGCTCCTGTCGCATTTTCCAGTCACGCTTTAATCCTGATGAAGCAAACTTTACTGCATCATCTCTCATGCTGAAATTTAAATTATCAAGGGTACTCATCAGGTAACGTTTCCTGTTATCCGAAGGCTGTACAAATAGATTGCTTTGTATTGAACTATCAGGCACAAGACCACTCAACAACACGCCGGCTTTTTTATATTCTTTGCCTTGTTGAAAAATTTTATCCGCCATGCGTAAGGCGGAAGTGATCAATTCACTGGTGTCAGAAGTAGGCGTAGAAAGAATATCCTGTGCATGAATGGCTGCGCCATGACTAAAGTTTACTGAATGACTTTCTTCTTTTCGAACAATAAAAATACTGAGCACA
>JBDSRT010000244.1:0-10293 GCA_039929165.1 Ginsengibacter sp. | reverse complement strand
AGCCTGCACAGAGATCTCTAAAACAGATTATTCCACCAAGACGTTGGATGAGTTGCAAATTGATCTTGGCATGGCCATGATGCCGTCGTTTCAAAATCACCATGAAGAAATTGAAAAATATTTTAATGTTGACTTTACTGATCAAAAAGCCATGCAGCAAATTGGTACGCAGATAGGGTTGAAACTCGCCACAAATTGTCCCGCCTTTTTAAAACTCATGCGTGATAAAAGTTCCGACCTCGCCGGTATGTCTGGGGCGAAGCCGATTACATCTGTAGGTGGCATTGTATCGGGCACGCTTTCAAAAATTGTTCCCGGAGAGGTTACCTATTTCGTGGTAAAATCTGCAGATGGCAAAATGGAAAAGATCTTTTGGATGGAATATTTTAAAGGTGCGGAAAAGATTAGTTCGGCTAATATCAGCAAGCCGCTTAAAATTTCCTATGTAGAGAAAGATATGTACAATTCAACTTTGAAAGATTATATTAAGCAAAAAGTAGCGGTAAGTGTAGAATAACTACCATTCAACTTTCCCGATCTTTCCTTTACTGCCTGCTAAAAAAATGGCTTTACCTTTTTTGGCTTTGCGACAAACATGAAAGCCTTCGGAAGAAATTTTATTCCAGGTATTACCATCATCTGCAGAATAATCAACACCATTAATTCCACTACTGATCCAGTTTGTTTTATTAAGATATTCCACGCAACTCCTGTAGCCGTGCGGGTTTACACTGGGTGTTGTAAAAGTTTTTGCACCATTTGTACTTATGGCACAATTGCCGTCTGTTGAATCCGGCATATTAAAATCCCCACCCACCACTATCATGGTATTTTTGTTTTTAACCGCAAAAGAATTGGCACCTGTACTTTGTTTGCCTTGTATAATTGGCAAATCGATTTTTTTTTCTTTATAAAATAATCTTGACCGCAATCCGCCGGTAATAAAACAGGCAATACTTTTTGTAAGCTTTCGCACATTTGTTCCACTTGAAGCAAAACAGGCTTCACCGCTGTCAACCACAGGCCTGTAAGCCGGTGGAATTTCCTGCCAGTTATTGCCACCATCGAAAGTTCGAATAACATACATTTTGTTATCGATGGGGTCGCCGATAATGATACCACTTTGCTCATTCCAGAATTCCATTGCATCTAAAAAAATACCTTTCGTATGATTGGTATAAACGAGTTTCCAGCTGTCGCCGCCATCAATGGTTTTTAAAATGTAAGCCGGCGAATCAATGCCCATAATAATTGCCGAGGTTGAACTAAACGCTTCAATATCTCTGAAGTCAGTGTTTTCAAAACCCTTTACAGTCAGCCATTTCCAGGAGTTGCCGCCATCTGGTGATTTACCGATCTTTCCATTACTGCCGCTTACCCAAACCACTTTATCAGTCACCACACTTAAGCCTCTTATAGATGTGCCATTGTCTGTTGTCAATATTTTAACGGTCTGCGCTGTAATATTTGTTGCATAAAACAAAGTAAATAATATGAGCAAAGCAAATGCGCTGATCTTACCTGGTTTGTAAAATATAGTTGGCATAATTGTACCCTTTGTTTTTATTTACATTATCAAATGGAGATAAAGCGATTCACAAATTTAACGGCTGCATTTTTACCATACTATGAGTTATAATTATTTACCATTAGATAAAAACTGGCTGAACTTTAAACAGATCAATAATCTTTTAGCGCATGATCAACAGGTATCCATAACATGGGGCGCACATGATGAAATATTAAAATGCAGGTATTACCTGGATAATAAACTCGCTGCCTCTGATGAATTTTTTTATGGTATCAATACAGGCTTTGGTTTTTTCCAGGATGTAAAGATCGATAAGACACAGTTGCGTGAATTGCAGGAAAATCTTTTAAAATCACATGCCTGCGGCATGGGAGATGAGGTGCCGGAGCCTATTGTAAAGCTGATGATGATGTTAAAGATCAAAAGCTTAACCTATGGTTTTTCGGGTGTTGGAATCGAGATCGTTAAGCGGCTGATGGATATGTATAATTTAAAAATTTATCCAGTAATTTTTACACAGGGTTCTCTTGGCGCATCGGGTGATCTGGCGCCTCTAAGCCACTTATGTTTACCGCTTATTGGGCTTGGAGAAGTTAATTATAACGGTCGTAAAATGCAGGCTGCTGAAGTTTTACAACAATTTAATTGGCAACCTATACAACTCGAAAGCAAAGAAGGTTTAGCGCTAATAAATGGCACGCAATTCATGACGGCTTATGGCTTATACAGTTTACTAAATGCCGAGCGCCTGATTGCCTGGGCTGATGTGATTGCTGCTATTTCTTTTGATGCTTTTGATGGCGTGAAAGATTGTTTTAACCCACTTGTTCACCGGATACGTTCTCATAAAGGGCAGATTGATACAGCTGCCAACATGTTATCTATATTACAAGGCAGCCAAATTATGGCTCAGAAAAAATCCCAGGTGCAGGATCAATATTCTTTTCGCTGTATACCACAGGTACATGGTGCTACCAGAGATACTTACGATCATGTGTTGAGCATCTTTTTAAAAGAAGCTAACTCGGTAACAGATAACCCTAATATTTTTCCTGTCGATGATATGATACTTAGTGGCGGTAACTTTCATGGGCAGCCACTTGCCCTTGCTGCGGACTTCCTGGCTATTGCTATGAGTGAGTTAGCAAGCATTTCAGAACGAAGAAGCTTTCAACTGTTAAGTGGTCAACGTGGTTTGCCTTTGTTTCTAGTAAAAAATCCTGGCCTGCATTCAGGCTTAATGATACCGCAATACACAGCAGCAGGCATTGTAAGTGAGAACAAACAATTATGTAGTCCTTCCTCGGTTGATTCTATGAGCAGCAGTAATAACCAGGAAGATCATGTTAGTATGGGCGCCAATGCTGTAGTAAAGTGTTTGCGTGTTGTGGAAAATGCTCAAAAAGTTTTAGCTATTGAATTACTGCTGGCTGCACAGGCTTTAGAATACCGGCGGCCATTGCGCTCCTCTAATAAGATCGAAGCAATTATATCTGCCTATCGTGAAAAAATTTCTTTTAATGACGCTGATAGAATTCTTACAGATGATATGCATATGTCTGTTGAGTTTATAAGAACATTTGAATTAGCGTTGCTCATCTAATATACTGATAACAAAAAGCCCCTCACTGCTGAGCGGCCTTTTAATAACCAAATTAAACCCAGGCCTTACTGAGTCCGGGATTTTTATTTGTTGTTACTGTTTTTGTTTTGTGCCACTGTATTTTTTGTGATGCGGCTTTACAGTGTTATGCAACTTTTGCGATACTGTGCTTGTTGGTTTTGTCTTTGTTTCAGTAGTTGCAGGGCTTTAAAACGCATTGAAGATTGATTCACAGTTGAGGTAACGATGATATTTCTTAAGTAAAGTATGGGTGTGTTTATAAGACGTTTACGCAAAATTATTCAAAGAAAAAGGCGGCGTCCCGATTGATACTATTCCGCATGCTGGATATAGGTTTGTGGTGTAGCCAATTCGTACAACTTAACAGCTCTGTATTGATGAGCTTGCTGAAGCATCAAAGCATTGTCGTTAAACTATCCAAACCGGGCTTTAATGCAATACTTCAAAAGGCTCGGATAAGAGCAGCCACGAGTAAGCGTGACCTAACCCTTCAATGAATCCTCACTACAAATAAGGTCTATTCTGTGTCAATATTTAAGTGAACCACGCCGTCGCCAAAAGCTAACACCACTTTTTTGGAATTGGGTTTAGCCTGTTTCCCAGATTTCTTTAGGCTGATACCGTCACTATTAAGAACAATCTGCTCACCATTGAAATTTATGGTTAAGGGAGTTTGGGTGCTATTGGACGAAACTTTTTTGGTAGGCAGTTTAGTTTTCGTTATATCAAAAGCAACTCTGTTTACTTCCGATAATGGCTGCCTGTCTTTACTTCTTACTATCACCCTGTTATGTAGTTTTTCAAAGGCTTTTCTCTCTAAAACAGGGACAGGCTTTTCGGGAAAAAAATCATTAGCCTTATCTCCTCTAATTACTAAGGAATCTAATTTAATATTTCTAAACTTTTTGAGAACTTCCCTTTCATCTAAAGCATTTTTAAATTTTGTAGCCTGCTTTAAGTACTGTTCAGAAAGATTATCTAACAGATACTGCTTAGCAATCAAAGCCTGTCTTGTATAATTCAATTCCTTTGACGGTAATAAAAGGGCGTCAATAGCTCTATCAAAATCAGCGGAATTAAGGTAATCGAAATTTTCTTCAGGTAATGTATAGCTCCAGCTTAAATCATTTTTAAATTCTTTAAAATCTTCGTTCATATTAAAGGTGAGATTAAAATTATGGCCTTTTAGCATGTCTGACTTTTTCGCCTCAACCAAAGCTTTCAATTTTTGGAGGGTCAAAATGGCTTTGTCTGCAGAAATATGCTGCATTGCCTCTTTGGTTTCTCTTGTTCTACCCTGAATAGTTTCTGGAACAATTACGGATTTTATATTAGTTGATAAACTCTTTTTTTTGTTAGTCTTTTTTGTTTCAATATTCACTGTTAAATTACTTTCAGCATCTTCTGTTTGGATTGAGTTCATTTGTTCGGGCTGGATTTTCCCAGGAACAGATGAAGCGCTATTTATAATTTTTTTTGTTTGATGAGTGGGATAAATCCAGGAAACGGAAATCATAACTGCTGTTATTACCAGAAGCGTTAAAAGCCTCTGTCCGTAATTGAATGTTTTAATTTCTTTTCCATTGTCAACTATACGTTTTACTCTATTAAGCAACTGATTCTTTCCAGAAGTGGCACTCATAGCAAGTGGGTAGTTGTTCAATCTTGTTTTCTCAATAGATACAAGTGCCGAGGCGTAAGAATGTCGGTCGTACTTGTAATGGATAACGAGATCATCACAACAATTTTCTCTTTCTCTTTTCAAAACTTTTACCAACAACACAATGAAAGGATTAAAGAAAAGAATGGTTTCAATAGCAGAAATGAGAATATTCAATAAATAGTCATTCCGTTGTATGTGCGCTAACTCATGCAGTATAATAGCCTCAAGCTGTTCAGTGGAAAGCTGGTTTATTGAAGCAATTGGAACTAATATTACGGGCTTTAAAAAACCGACGGTTGCAGGTACGTTTATGTAAGTTGAAAACCAGATTGAGACCTTCCGGCTTATTCGAATTTTAGAAGCTACTTTTTCTGTAAAGTGCAGCCATTGCTCAGTGGCAGGCACAATACCATGTTTGCGAATAAATACAGAAGCATTATAAGCCTTGAAAAATTTAATAAAAAGAACAGCTATTAAAATAATATAGGCTACAGAAAAATACGGGAGGGAAAATCTTAATGCCGAAAACAAATATTCAAAATCATAGGTTGCTGTCATGGATGATGTTTCAAAAACATTGGTTTGGCTGAAAGTTAGATCAGAAGCGGACTTAGCACTAATAAGTTTTGTAGCCAACGTGTAGACAAACCAAATAAAAGAAACGAAGACAAGGCTCGTACTTACTGCATTTTTGTATTTGGCTGATTGTTTAACATTAAAGCCGCCAATCAATTGATAGGTTAACCATAATAAACCTGCTTGCCATACATTGTTTGCAATAGCCCATCCCAACGCCATTAAAAAAGGAGAATTTTGAAAGGCAGGCATACTTTATTATTTTTTTAAGTTGTCAAGATATTTTTGAATTTCATCCAGTTCATTTTTAGATGATTTTTGATTGCCTAACGCCTGCAAAACGAGTTCAGTTGAGGAGCCCGAAAAAAGGGTAGAGATCATCTTATCTAAAAATTGCTTTTGTGTTTTCTGCCGGGTAACGGTGGGCTGATAAATATGTGTTTTGCTGGAATCATCGCGGCTGACCAACCCTTTCTCAAACATGATCTGCATCAGTTTCAATGTGGTAGTATAACCGCCAGGTTTTGTTTTTAAAAGCTCTTCATGAACATCTCTTACAGTAGCGGTTTCCATATCCCATAATATATTCAGTATCTCTAATTCACTCTCAGTAGGTTTCGGATTTTTCATCATCATTATTTATACGATTTTTTTCGTACAACTAATTTACGATACTTTTCGTAATACAATTAAATTGTTGGCGTAATTTTTTATAAACGGCAAAAAAAATCCGGCACTAAGGCCGGATCAAAAATTATTAATCCAAAAATTATTTTATCGTAATATCAAAGTCTTTATTTAAAAGCGCAGCATATTTATCATTAACTGACTCAGCCTGTTTAATGCCATTAATAAAAAGTGCTTTATTTTTCGCCGCCAAAATATTGCTGCCTTTTTTAAGAAGACCGTCTTTTTTAAGACCGGCAACCAGCTGCTTTATATTGCGGTCGGTAACGGCGTTGTAATCATTATTTGCTTCAGTGGTCAAAACTTCTTCCTTAACGCTACCTACACGTTCCTGATTTTCTTTGGTATTCATCATCATCAGGTTTTCAATTTTAGCCTGCCTGTTACTTTGAATTTTATCGTGATGTATTTTGGCGAGAGTAGGTGCAACTACCAGTGAAACAATACTCATTAATTTAATAAGAATATTCATTGAAGGGCCGGATGTATCCTTAAAAGGATCACCAACAGTGTCACCAGTTACTGAAGCCTTATGTGGCTCTGAACCTTTATAATAAGTTTCGCCATTTATCACTGCACCTTTCTCAAAAGATTTTTTAGCATTATCCCAGGCACCCCCGGCGTTATTCTGAAACATACCCATCAACACACCGCTTACTGTAGCACCCGCAAGAAAACCACCTAAAACTTCCGGCCCAAAAATAAATCCAACGATCAATGGTGCACCAAGGGCAATTGCTCCGGGCAACATCATTTTTTTAATTGAGGCATCTGTAGAAATAGCCACGCACTTATCATATTCAGGTTTGCCCGGTCCTTCCATAATACCTGGAATAGTCCGGAACTGACGGCGCACTTCTTCAACCATTGCCATAGCTGCTTCACCAACAGCCCGTATCGCTAAGGAGGAAAATATGAAAGGGATCATTGCACCGACAAATAAACCAGCTAAAACATCTGCACTGTAGATATCAATACCATCAATTTTTGCAATGCCAACAAAAGCTGCAAATAAAGCCAGCGCTGTTAAGGCGGCAGATGCAATGGCAAAACCCTTTCCTGTGGCAGCTGTTGTATTTCCAACGGCATCGAGTATATCTGTTTTTTCACGGACATCTTTTGGCAATTCACTCATCTCTGCTATACCGCCTGCGTTATCTGCAATCGGACCAAAAGCATCAATGGCAAGCTGCATTGCTGTTGTAGCCATCATACCGGCGGCAGCAATAGCTACACCATACAAACCTGCGCAATAATATGACCCATAAATACCGGATGCTAAAACAAGAATTGGCAACAAGGTACTTTCCATACCAACTGCCAAACCACCGATAATATTAGTAGCATGTCCTGTAGACGACTGGCGGATTATACTTTGAACCGGGCGCTTACCCATTGCTGTAAAGTATTCAGTTATGATGCTCATCAATGTACCAACGGCAAGGCCAACTATTATGGCTCCGAAGACACCCATTCTTGTAAACTCGTGATTTCTTAAAACCATAACAGTATCAGGTAACAACCAGATTACCAGGAAAAATGAAGCAATTGCTGTTAGTATAATTGAACCCCAATTGCCCATGTTTAGGGCCTTTTGAACGGCTGTTGTGTTTAAAGGAGAATTTTCTGAGATCTTCACGAAGAATGTTCCAACAATAGAAAATAAAATTCCCATCGCTGCAATTAGCATTGGTAAAAGAATTGGAGCTAAACCACCAAAGGCATCATTAGAGATTGTCTCTCTTCCTAAAACCATTGTGGCTAAAACCGTAGCTACATAACTGCCAAAAAGATCCGCACCCATACCGGCAACGTCACCAACGTTGTCACCAACGTTATCTGCAATGGTTGCGGGGTTGCGTGGATCATCCTCCGGTATACCAGCTTCAACTTTACCAACCAGATCAGCACCAACGTCAGCAGCTTTAGTATAAATACCGCCACCAACTCTGGCAAATAATGCAATACTTTCTGCGCCTAAACTAAAGCCGGTCAAGATCTCGATAGTGCGTTCCATCTCAACGCTATCAACCGGAGCATCAGGTGCAAACACAGCTTTTAATATTATAAATAATGCACCTAACCCTAATACGGCAAGACCAGCAACACCTAAACCCATTACGCTGCCGCCGGTGAAGGAAACCTGTAAAGCTTTTGCAAGACTTGTTCTCGCAGCTTGCGCCGTACGAACATTAGCTTTGGTAGCCACCCTCATACCTATATACCCGGCTGTTGCACTAAACACCGCACCTATAATAAATGCAAGGGCAATACTCCAGTGACTATTCTCATTACTTACGCCCATAATACCCAGCAGCAAAGCGCCAATGGCAACAAAATAGCCGAGTATCTTCCATTCAGCCTTTAAAAAAGCCATGGCACCTTCAGCAATATATGTGCTGATCTCCTTCATACGCTCGTTACCGGCATCCTGTTTTTCAACCCAGGCCGATTTAACAAATGTGTACAATAACCCAACAATGCCCATCGCAGGTATTACGTAAATCAAATTATACATAAGTGATATTTATAAAATTTTGGGTGGCAAAAATAGGTGAAATGCCCTAAAAAACAATATAGTAAACCCTTACAACAGAATGAGTTTTGGGTGATTCGGTAAGCTTTGCAAGTCGCCTGACTTTTAACTAATAGATTTCACCCAGCCTGCGATATCCCGGTTATTTATGGCTAAACCTTTTGAATGCCTATTCAGGAGGAAAGTAGTATTTAAGACATAGATCATTTTTTAAACTGAGTATAGTCAAGCAATTGATGCATTAAATAACAAGCCCGAAAATCTTTCTACTTCCAAATACTCTTCAATCTTATAAACTCAAGTTTTTCTATCTCCATATTATCTGTGGATCGAATAGAAATTTTATCGTAAGGTTTATTGGGAAAAAATATTTCTGTCATTACAGACAAGCCATCATCAGCAAACAATTCAACAGAGCTTACGTCAAAAATTAAAATCATGTTTATTTTGCCACTCTTTGTAAGGCGTGGTGCAACATGTTTTCCGGCAAAGTCTTTTTGAAAGTCTGTTTTGCCCGATTTAGTTCTGTCAATAAAGTATTGATTGTTGGTTTTATCATAGCCTATAAGTAATTCTTCACCCAGGTTGTTTGATAGTACCAGTTCAAAATTTTCGACTTTATCAAATCTTACATTCAAACGGCAGGGTATAGTAAGTCCGCCAATTTTTTTTGTGAGGTCAACCTCCTTTGCTACATGAATGTTTTTTACTACAACGGGTTTATTTTGTATTGCTGACATTTCAGTCACCGGTCTCGAGACAATGAACATATCATCACCCAAATGCTTTATAGACAAGTCTCTTGTTATAGTCATAGCATTTCTAAAGGTCGTTGTAGGCACTTGGTTAGCATATTGCCAGTTGCTCATCCAGCCAAGAAATATTTTTCGCAAACCCGTGTTTGCCCACGTTATCCCTGCATAATCATCAGGACCATAATCTATCCATTTTGTTTCCTTTTGATCCGATGAAAATGTTTTGCCATCAAAATCTCCAATAAAGTATTGCGTACCGGAGCCACCATTTGGTGCGCCAGGATTAAGGTTCGCAATCAACACCCATCGCTCTTTGCCGTTATCATTAAGCGGAAACAGATCAGGACATTCCCAGCCGCCGCCATGAGCGCCACGATCTTCACCAAATTCACCTGTTTTCGTCCAGCTTTTTAAATCTGGCGAAGAATAAAAGGTTACATTATTTTTTGTAGCAAGCGACATGATCCATTTTTTGCCGGGCTCGTACCACATCACTTTGGGATCACGGAAATCTCTGACACCGGGATTTTTTAAAACCGGGTTATGATCATACTTTATCCAGGTATTGCCCTCGTCGAGACTGTACGCAATGCTTTGATTCTGAAAAGTTGCGCTGCCTGATCTTTCGCCAACAGTGTCATGATGGGTGAAAACAGCCACCAAAGGTGTTTGACCATTTTTTCCAAAACCTGATGTATTGTTTTTGTCAACCACTGCACTTCCCGAAAAGATAGTGCCTATACTATCAGGGTAGATAGCGATAGGTTCACGCTTCCAGTGAACAAGATCTGATGTTGTTGCGTGACCCCAGTGCATCGGGCCCCATATAGAACTGTGTGGGTGGTACTGAAAAAACAAATGATAAATGCCTTTGTAAAGCACCATGCCATTGGGATCATTTATCCAATGGCCATCAGGTGT
>JBDSRT010000243.1:0-7511 GCA_039929165.1 Ginsengibacter sp. | reverse complement strand
CAACACTTGCAGCCAGGCCGCAAATCAAATAAAAAATCAAGAACCGTTTTGGACCCCAAACTCTTTCCAGCACTCTGCCAAACATCCAGAGCGCATACATATTAAAAAGAATATGGAAAAAATTGGCGTGAGCAAACATCATCGTCACCAATTGATAAGGTTCAAAGTATGGACTCCGATAATTGTACAAAGCAATTTTGTCAGAAACACCTACTGTTCTATCCAAAAAGAGTTGTGCTGCAAAAACCAAAGCATTTATAATGATAAGATTTAAAACAACCGGTGTGGTTTTTTGCATTGAATTGCCAAACTGAGCCATACTTCTTCTTAATTTATGTGCAATTTACTGCTTCAATGCTAATAGCACTATACATTCAATGTGGTGCGTATGTGGGAACATGTCAACCGGCTGAACTTTTTCTACAACATATTTTTCGCCTAAAAGGTTGATATCTCTTGCTTGTGTAGCCACATTACAGCTTACATATATGATTTTTTTACACCCGATGTCAAGTAGTTTATTGATGAGATACTGGTGCATGCCTGCTCTTGGCGGATCCGTAATAACTAAATCCGGAAAGCCGTGCTGCTCAAAGAAAGCGCTGTTACAAATGTTTATCACATCGCCACAAAAAAATTCAGCATGTGAAATATTATTAAATCCTGCATTTTCTTTAGCATCCTCAATAGCCTCTGCAACAGTATCGACACCTATAATTTTCTGAAGCGAAGCATGTAAAAACAAGCCAATACTTCCCGTACCACAATACAAATCATAAGCAGTTTCTGTACCTTTTAATTCGGCAAAATCTCTAACAACAGCGTATAGCTTTTCACCCTGCCTGGTGTTGGTTTGAAAAAAGGATTTTGGAGAGATTTTAAATTGAATATCCTCAAGTCGTTCAGTTATAAAACCGGGACCAAAATAAATTTCCGGGGCGAGGTCATAAATGCTGTCATTCCATTTAGGGTTGATGGTAAAAAGCAAGGTTGTGATACGGGGAATTTGGCTAAGAAGATATTCGCTAAGGTTTTTTTGAGCGTCAGGTTCACTATACCCTATCACAATATTTACCATTAGCTCACCAATACTGGTAAGCCGGATAATAACGTTTCGCAACCAACCAGTGTGATTTTTTATATCATAGTATGACAGGCCATTATCTTCGGCATATAGCCTTAACGTATTTCGAATGTTGTTATTTACTTCATCCATTAGCCAACATTCCTTAATGTCAATGATCTTGTCAAAAATACCGGCAGCATGATAACCTAAAGCGTTTTCCGGCGGCGCATCTTTTGGCAAATTATTAATTTCTTCCTTAAGCAGGTAGCGCTTATTACTGAAAGTAAACTCCAGTTTGTTACGATAATAAATAGTGTTATCAGCACCGATGATCGGTAGTATTGGCGGAAGTGACACTTTCCCAATCCGTCTCAAATTCTGCTCTGCTTCCTGTTGTTTAAATTCCAATTGTTTACTGTAAGGAAGCATTTGCCATTTACAACCGCCGCAAACACCAAAATGAATACAAAACGGTTTTACCCGGTCTTCAGAAAATTTTTCAAACCTGATAGCTTTACCATCGGCCCAATCTTTCTTGTTTTTTAGTAATAGTACATCAGCCATATCACCTGGTACGGCGCCTTCTACAAAAATAACTTTGCCATTTTGATGTCCTAACGATTTTCCTTCGGCTGCATAGCCTGTTACTTCAAGGTTCTGAATTATTTGCTTGGCTTTTCTCACTGTTGTAAAAGTAAGGGCTGACAACTTTTGCAAGACAGTCAAACCAAAAAAACTGTTTACAACAAATGTTAAGGATTAGAATGCGTTTAGTGTTTTCGCAACATTTAAATATTTTTGACAGTTATTCTAACTACATGAAAAGACTTTTTACCGCTTCTCTATTATTTATAACCGTATTAAATGCCGCTGCTCAAGGTTATAAAGTAACGCTGCATACCAAAAGCTATACACAGGGTTTAGCTTATCTCACTTATTATTATGGCGCCAACATGAACATACAGGATTCAGCGATCGTAAGTAATAAAGGCATAGCCGTTTTTAAAAATATTAAGCCGTTGCCGCCAGGTGTATACGCTATCGTTTTTCCGGGGAAGAATAAATTGTTTGATTTTTTTGTTGATAAGCAACAGGTAATTGATATCACGGCAGACACTACTGATCTTGTAAACGGGCCTATTGTAACAGGCTCAAAAGAGAACGATCTTTTTAGGGAATATCAAAAGTATATTGACAAACAAGGCAAATTATTAAACGCAGAACAGCAGGCTTACAATACTGCAAAAACGAAAGCTGACTCCGTAATGCATGAGCAATATTACCAGGCGTTAAACCGTGATCTCACTCTTTATAGAGAGGATGTAATAAGTAAGCACCCTGAAACAATGTTGGCAACATTATTTGAAAGCATGCGCCACCCGCAGGTATTGAATAACTCACCTGCAACAAAAGCAGACTCTGCAGAGAATTATAATTATTACAAATCGCATTATTGGGATGGCATTTCCTTTATGGATTCACGTGTGATCAGAACGCCTTTTTTTCTACCTAAACTTGAAAAATATTACCGGGAAGTTTTAACGCCGGCTTCAGATTCTATAGTGAAAGAAGCTGATTACATGTTGCTGCTGGCAAGAAGCGATACAGGCATGTACCAGTTTTTATTGAACTGGCTAACAGACGAATACATCAACCCAAAATATATGGGCCAGGATGCTGTTTTTGTTCATCTTTTTAATAAATATCACTCGAAGGGGCTATCTACCTGGTTAAGTGAGAAGCAACATACAACTATTTCTAATCGTGCCTACATGCTGATGTCAAACCTGCTTGGCGAAAAAGCAGCCGATCTTAAACTTATAGATTCCAGCGGAAAGGCAGCCTCTTTATTTGGTTTGCCGGCAAAGTATACAGTAGTAGTTTTTTGGGACCCGACTTGTGGACACTGCCGGGAAGAAGTGCCGCGGCTTGATTCATTTTACCAACATAAGTGGAAACAGAATGGCGTAAAAATGTTTGGTGTGCTTACAGAAAACGATACGCCCAAATGGGTTGAATTCATTAAGGATAAAAACTTAAAGGGCTGGACACATGTCTATCAGACTGAGAAAAGCCGGAAAGATGAAGTTGATAATAACCGGCCCGGCTTTCGGCAATTATACGATGTAACTCAAACCCCCACAGTATATTTGCTTGATAGCGATAAAAGAATAATTGCCAAAAAATTATCGCCGGATCAGGTTGATAATCTGCTTGATGTTAAGATGACAACCAAAACGTCTACTATTAAATGATGAAGATAATTACTACCGTGTTTTTGCTGGTTTGCTTTTCCCATATCGTTTCTGGCCAGGTGTTATTTACCTACGGAAAATATACTGTTGATACTTCCGAATTTTTAAGAGCCTATAATAAGAACAAAGGCACTGATTCAGCTAAGGATGCCCTTGATCAATATCTTGATCTCTACATAAAATTTAAACTAAAAGTACAGGCCGCAAAAGATCTGCATCTTGATACACTTGCCAGCTTACAAAATGATCTTGCCAGTTTTAGAACGCAGATAGAAGAAAGCTATTTGAGTGATGAAACTGAAATGAATAATTTGGTTACTGAAGCTTTCACCCGTAGCCAGAAAGACATCCATGCTGTATATCTTTTTATTCCCGAAGCTAAATCTACCAAGGCTGCAGACACAATTGCGTTAAATCAAAAAGTAAAAGCCGCATATAATGACCTGGCAGAAAAACACTTTTCGTTTGCTGATGTCACAGAAAGTTTGAAAAAAAAATCTGTTGGTGCAACCTGGGCTGATGTTGGTTTTATCACGGTGTTCTCCATTCCGTATGAGCTGGAAAATATTGTTTACAAACTTTCAGCTGGAGAGATCAGCAAACCTTACAGATCAAAAAAAGGCTTTTATATATTTCAAAACATTGAAGAACGACAAGGGGCCGGTACTATGAAGGCTGCACAAATATTGATTGCTACGCCGTTAAATGCAGGCACTAGTGAAAAAAATGCTGCTTCAAAAAAGATAGATTCCATCTACAATGCTTTATTAAAAGGTGCAGACTTTGCACAAATGGCTGCCATGTTCAGTAACGATAAACTCACCTTTGTAAATGGCGGCGTCTTACCTGATTTTGGCACCGGGCGTTATGACCCTGTATTTGAAAACAAGGCTTTTGGTTTAAAGAAGAATGGCGATTTTACCTCCCCATTTCAAACAGCTTACGGCTTTCACATCGTAAAAAGAATAAATATAATTCCTGTAAGCGCTAACGGTGATGATGCCATAACAGTACATGATCTTAAAGAAAAAATACAGCAGGATAGCCGTGTTGAAATTGCAAGAGCAAAATTTTTAAAAGGGGTTTTAAAACAGTTGGGCTATAAGAAAAATCTAACAATTAATGTGAGTCAGTTAAGCCGAGTTACAGATAGTTTTACGATGCTTGAAAAGAAAGACTTTACAAAGACACTTAATGATAAAACCGTTTTACATTCTTTTAAGAACGGTAATGTAACCGTTGGCGATTGGCTAAGTTTTGCCAATAGTTATAAAAGCAATGCTGACTTATATAAAGATGAGACCAATGCTGAATTGTTAGAGAAATACATCGGCATTACAGCTATTGAAAAATACAAAGCGCTGCTGGAGAATTATAATCCTGCTTTCAAATTTCAATTGCAGGAATTCAAAGATGGCAATATGTTATTTGAAGCCATGGAACGAAATGTTTGGGGCAAGGCTAGTGAAGACAGTGTGGGTCTTGAAGCTTATTATGATAAAAACAAATTAAAGTACAAATGGACGGAAAGCGCTGATGCTATTTTGTTAGCTTGCGCCAGCCGAAAGGTAGCTTTAGATGCTACGGATGCTTTAAAAAAAGGACAAAGTACTCAACAAATAACTTCTGATTTCAATATGCAGCTCCAGGCTGACTCCGGCCGGTTTGAACTTAGTCAACTTCCATTAGCTATAACAGGTAAACATAGCCCGGGATATATTTCCAGTCCTTCAATTAATGAAGACAGTACAGCTACTGTTGTAAAGATTATAAAACTATATCCTGCCGGTGAACAGCGCCAGTTTAATGATGCAAAAGGCATGGTGATCAGCGATTACCAAAACCTGCTCGAAGACAGATGGATAGAAGAATTAAAAAAGAAATACCCGGTAAAGGTTAATCAGCAAGTGTTTAATACCCTGCGTTAGTTCGAGACCTTAAGCAATGTGTTTAACAACTTCAGCAATTACAGTTGGCTTGCCCAAAGTGTAATAATGCAAAACTGCCACGCCTTCTTTTTTTAATTCCCTGGATTGTTGCAGCAGCCATTCTCTACCAACTATTTCAACATCTACATCAGTTTTACATTTCAATATCTCAGAACTTAATTCAGTTGGAATATCCACAAAGAAAGTTCTTGGCAAAACTGATAATTGTTTTTTAGTGGTAATAGGTTTCAAGCCCGGAATGATTGGTACATTGATATCATTCTGCCGGCAATTCTTTACGAAATCGAAAAATTTTTTATTGTCAAAAAACATCTGTGTCGTGATGTAATCTGCGCCTGCATCTACTTTAGATTTTAAATTTTTGATATCTGTCTCCAGGTTTGGCGATTCAAAATGTTTTTCGGGATAGCCGGCAACACCAATACTAAATTTGGTTTTATAACCGTCTCTTATATCATCCTCAAGGTAAATTCCGCTGTTTAAATCTACTACCTGTTTAAGCAGCTCTATAGCATAACGATGTCCGTTTTCTTCCGGCTCAAAAACAGTCTCATTTTTTGCCGCATCGCCGCGTAAAACCAAAACATTATCAATTCCTAAAAAAGCAAGGTCAATTAAAGCGTTTTCAGTTTCCTGTTTGCTAAACCCGCCACAAATTAAATGCGGTACCGCATCAACTTTATAATGGTTCATTATCGCAGCACAAATACCAACAGTACCAGGGCGCTTTCTTACTTCAACTTTTTCAAAAGTACCATCAGCTTTCTTTTTAAACACCTGCTCACTTCTATGATATGTTACGTTTATGAATGCGGGCTTAAATTCCATCAATGGGTTAAGATGGTCATAAATAGATGTAATGGTTTTGCCCTTAAGCGGAGGAAGAATTTCAAAAGAAACTGCGGTGCCTTTCGCCGCTTTAATATGATCTGTAACTTTCATTTTTAAAGATATCTGCAAACATACTTCAGCAAACATTCACTTTTCCAGAATGCTGAAGCGTTTTACTAGTTAACAGACATCTTTATCATTTGTTTTCTTTCTAATGTCTCATTATTCATTGTTAGTTATTCATTAACTAGCCGTTAGCTTACTTTTGTGAAAAATATTGCTGTTTGAATCAAATCATTTTTGCTAAAGATATTGTGAAGAGTTATGGCAAGCGTACTGTTGTAAAACATGTCTCCTTCCATGTTGAGCAGGGAGAAATTGTAGGGTTACTTGGCCCGAATGGCGCTGGTAAAACAACTTCTTTTTACCAGGTTGTTGGCCTGGTAAGGCCAGATTCAGGAGATATCTTTTTAAATGATATTAATATAACAAAAACACCAATGTATCGCCGGGCAAAAATGGGGATAGGTTATTTACCCCAGGAAGCCAGCGTTTTTCGAAAATTAACAGTTGAAGACAATCTGGCTGCAGTGCTTGAAATGACAATGCTTACAAAGCGGGAACAAAAAGCCAAGCTTGAAATTTTGCTGGAAGAGTTTCGTCTTAGTCACGTAAGAAAAAGTAATGGCGATGTACTAAGTGGTGGGGAAAGACGACGTACAGAAATAGCAAGGGCTTTGGCAGTTGATCCTAAATTTTTATTGCTGGATGAGCCTTTTGCCGGTATCGACCCCATTGCTGTTGAGGATATCCAGATCATCATCACCAAGCTTAGGGCAAAAAATATAGGTATTTTAATAACAGATCATAATGTGAATGAAACACTGTCCATTTGTGACAGAGCTTATCTTTTGATAGAAGGTGAAATTTTCAGACATGGCTCTGCCGAACAATTGGCGGAAGATGAACATGTGAGGCGATTGTATCTTGGAAGAAATTTTGAGTTGAAAAGAAAAGATTATCTGCAGCAGGAATAACCTGTTATGCTGCAATTATTGAATTACCTGTTGTAATTACCAACTATTAAATTATTTTGCCAGCTATGAAGTTTCTCAGTGGCGCTATATCACGCTTGGCAAGGTTGCGGTTATCCCATGTTGAGAACTGGGTTTCTAATCCTGTGGCTGCACAAAGAGAAGTTTTGCAGGATCTTGTTACGTCTGCTCAGTATACGGAGTTTGGAAGAAAATATAATTTTTCGCAGCTTTTTACGGTAAGCAAGTTTAAAAGGGTGGTGCCTATTCATGAGTATGATGACCTTAAGCCTTACATAGTACGTATGATGAATGGTGAAGAAAATATTCTTTGGAATACGCCGCTAAACTGGTTTGCAAAAAGTAGCGGCACCAC
>JBDSRT010000242.1:0-4892 GCA_039929165.1 Ginsengibacter sp. | reverse complement strand
TTTGAGCCATATAGTTTTGATAACACCAGTTCGAGGTATGTAAAAATAGTTTGTCATGGCACGAACTTGCATTTATGGAATGCTATTAGTGAAGTTGAATTACGAGGCCACGAAATAACTGATAATTCTAATCCCCCGCCGCCTTTAGCCAAACTTCCGGTTTACGCGGTTATTGGCAGCGCTGATGAAGATAAGGTTAGTAACCTTATAGATGGCGATAAAACCACCCGCTGGGCTGCCACAGGTAATGGAAATTTTATAGCTGCTGATTTGGGTGGGCTCAATAATATACTACAACTTAAAATTGCCTGGTTTAAAGGAGATGAGAGGGTAACATTTTTTGACGTAGAAACGTCTGTTGATGGTACTAAATGGATAAAAGTATATACCGGAAAAAGCTCAGGAAAAACACTGGATTTTGAAACCTATACTTTAACGGCAGGCAACGCACGTTATGCCAGGATAATAGGACATGGAACTAACATTGACAGATGGAACGCTCTAAATGAAATAGAATTTTATGGCACCATCATCCAAAAGCGCCGGGCCTATACGATACTACCTGTAAAATCTGTTACTGCAAGCTCAGATGAAGGAAATGGTAATATAGCGGCAAATACAATTGACAAGGCGTTTTATACCAGGTGGTCTGTTTTTGGCAATGGCCAAACGCTCACGTTAGATATGGGTATGCCGGATACTGTTAAATCACTAAACATAGCGTGGTATCGCGGTTATCAGAGAACAATGAGTTTTGATGTGCAGACTTCAATAGATAAAATGAGTTGGGCTACAATTTACAGTGGCAAGAGTGCAGGGTCAGCCGTCTTTTTGGAGAGTATAATTGTTCCAACCACTGTCGCGGGCTTTGTAAGAATAGTTTGCCATGGCAGTGACCTTAGTTTATGGAATGCTATAAACGAAATCGAAGTGCTGGGAAGCTTGCCAGCAACAGAATTCAACAAACTTCAAATTAGTAGTGTGTCTTCGCTATCAGCCGATGAAAATATTGCGGCAAATGCTATTGATTCAGACTTAAACACAAGATGGTCTGCAATTGGTCCCGGGCAAGCTATTCAATTTACTTTGAAAAATCCCGATACAATTAAATTAGTTAAGATTGGATGGTACAAAGGAGATTTGCGTACAGCAAATTATTTAATACAGGTATCTTCAGATTCGTTGAATTGGAAAACTGTATTCACCGGAACATCATCAGGGAAGACAAATAACTTACAAACTGTGGATATTCCTGACACCGCCTTGAAATATTTAAGAATTGTTGGGCTTGGAAACAGTATGAATACATGGAATAGCATTTCCGAAGTGGAACTATGGGGCAACAATGCACCTCTAAGTTCTAACAGTTTGCTTACAACTTTTGCTGAAAGTGAACAGTTTGAACTTTCAACAGGTGACAAGTTATCGGCAAAGCCACATCTGCCGGGGAAGAATTCATCCATAGCATCAATAACATCATTTGTTTTGTGGCCAAATCCCAACAAAGGATTATTCTCAATTAAAACTGATCTTAGTTTTTGGAGAGGTGCAGAGTTGACGATTTATAATTCGACTGGTAAAATAATGTTTAACCGTAAAATTAATCAAAGCGCAACAACTGTTGATCTTACTAAGAAATCTAAGGGTATGTATTTTATTAAAGTGAGAAAGGGAAGTGATGAATTAAACAGCAAAATTATCATTCAATAAATAAAATTTAATCGCTAATAAGAAGAGTCCCGTTTTTGGGGACTTTTTACTTTAGCAAAAGTCTTAAAAATGAAAAGAGCAATAATGACATTGCTATTTCATAAAACTCAAAAACCAGCAATTAAGATTAAACCATGCAGTTATTTATTGTTTGAAAATATTATCTAAGGTAATGGCTACATAATATAAGCCGCCAATGGTTGGGCCACCTGCATATTGTATGTAGCGGTTATTTAAAAGATTTGCTGCGCCTGTTTTAATTGTAGCTCTTAATGAAGGCACTTTAAATGTTACCTGTGCATCAAGTGTGCTATACGCAGGCACCGATCCATTAACTAACGGGCTCTCCCATATAAAAGCATCCTGCCATCTCCACACTACATTAAAGCCTACATTTTTTGCAAATTCACGATTACCGAAGGAAAGGTTGGTTGCAAATCTCGGCGTATTAAAACCGGTAACAAAAACATCTTTGGTGGTATTAGATTTAATGTCGTTATAATTGATGTTTCCGGAGATAGTATATTTTTTATAAAAGTTATAAGTAAGCCCTAAAGATGAACCGTAATTATGATAGACATTTTTCGCATTTGTATACACCCTATATCTTGTCTGCTTACTGCGGTTTGCAGCTACCATGTCAGTAACAGAAGCGTCAGTGCCAATTAGCCCAGAAGCGGGCACGGCAACTTCAACCTGGCCAAGAAAGCCTTTGTAACTATTGAAGTAAGCGTCTATATCCAGTACAAGTTTGTTATCAAACAATATACTTTTATAACCCACTTCAAAAGAGTTTATTCTCTCAGGCTGAGTAAGAGAGAGACTTGTAGCCTTTAATAAAGCTCTGTTCGCTAAGGCCGCTGCAGTATCGGTTGTGCCTGAGGCTAAAGCAGCATCTCTTTGTTTGTTATATGACGCATTAAAATCGTTAACTGAGGCGAGTGTATATGAATTCTCTAAATAACCCAACCCTTCATTGATGTAAGATAAACCTCCAACACGTCTTACATTACCATTATTTACAAAAGATAAAGCTTCAAATAAGGCAGGGAATCTAAATCCATTTTGAAATGAGATTCTGAAATTATGTTTTTCAGCAAGTGTATAAACGGCCGCAATTCTGGGATTAAATTTAGGGTCAAATTCAGGATTATAATCAAGTCTTAAAGAACCAAAAAGCTTTAGTTTTTCATCAAGAAGTGTTTTGGTTACCTGGGCGAAACCGCCAAATTTTTTATAGTATACGTTGCTGCCAAAGCTGCCTTTTGCATCGGCCTTGCTTCTTTGGTCATTAGGACGTGAAAAGTCCACAAAATTAATGCCGTCGGGAATCACTTCGTATATTCTTGCATCCGCACCAACCAACAAATTAAACAGTCTAATTTTATCAGAAAGATCTAATTGTCCTTCAGTATGATAAAGCCGGCTCATCTGCCTAAGCCAGGCGCCGCCTGTAGCAGTACCCGTTGCAATACCTGCGTTTATATGATCCCAATTATTAATCTTTACAATCGTATTTTTTAAATTATCGAAGCCAGCTCTGCCTGGCTCTGCACGGCCTGCATCAGCAGCGGCTCTGGCAAAATTCATTGCACTTGCCAGGTCTGCGCCGGTACTACCATCTGTAGGTGTTAACGCTTCCTGTAAAGTCGTTTTGAACTTAGCACCCCAAGCACTGTTAGAAAGATTGCTTAAGTCAAGATTATCTACTAAAGGTTTTACATTATAAGAATCACCGGTGTTCTCAATAGATACATAACCACGTATAAAATAGTGTGCACCTTTTAACTCCAGCCGGTGATTTTGTACCACTACATTGTCGAGCTGTATTTTATTGCCTCGTTGGAAAACACCATCCATCTTGCCAACACGAAAACCGTAAGACAATTCGGCATTGTCCGATATCCTGTAATGCAGCGCTGCATCAAGTTTAAGATTATCTACAACCGGATTTACTACATCTTTTTCAACATAACCGGTACGGCGTAAAATAAAAGTACTGGGTGCTCCATTGTATTGCACGCCGGTTATAGTTACAGCATTATTATTTTCATCACCATATCTATTCCAGAGATCGGCGGCGGCGTTGTTATTGCCATTCAGTTCAGGATATAGCGGATTAGCCGTACTTAATGAATTGGGATTTTGATCTTTCAATGTGTTCGATCGCCAATCTGTCCCTCTCATATAACTGGCATTGATCTTATAGGCCCATTTATTATTAAAAGTTTCTGCATACCTGATGGCAGTTTCAGTAAGTAAACTTGGCTGATGATCAATGTTATCGACGTGGTTAACACCCGTCTTTTGATAGACACTTAAGCCCGGATATAGAAAAGGACTTTTGGTAATGAGATTGGCCATACCGTTAATGGCATTCATGCCATATAAAGCAGAAGCAGCGCCAGGCGTAATTTCAACACTTGCAATGTCGAGTTCTGTTGGCCCGATGGCATTGCCCAGCGGCACACCAAGGGTTGCAGCCTGCATGTCAACACCATCAACCAGTTGCATAAATCTAAAGTTGTTGGGTATGTTGAATCCTCTGGTATTTGGTACTTTAAAAGTGAGACTGGACGTCGTCATCTGAACTCCCTTCACGTTCTCAAGCGCATCATAAAAGCTTGCTGCAGGTGATTCACGAATAGCCCTGATGTCTAATTTTTCAATAGCCACCGGTGACTTTAAAATACTTTCAGCAACTCTTGACGCAGTTACAACCACTTCTTTCCCAAGCACAGTTTGAGTTACCAGGTTGATATTAAGTTTTGAATCGATGTTTTTTACTTGAAATTCCTGTTGCTCAAACCCTGTTGAAGAAAATACAAGTGTAAGCGGGAATTTATTTTTTGTTTTAATTTTAAATAACCCACGGTTATCAGATATAGTGCCTGCGATTGTTCCTTTGATCTGAACACTAACGCCAGGCAACGATTCCTTACTATCCTGGCTTACAACTGTGCCTGAAATTTCAATTAAATTATTGCCTTGTGCCTTGACATTGGAATTGATTACGGTAGAAAACAAGAGAAGAAATAAAAGAATTCGTTTTGTTGAGTTAGAATAAAGCTTGTCCATTTTTTTAAAAACTTGAATTAAATTTTAATTTGATTTTTTTAATGAGATGTCTGTTGGTCAACAACAGCATGTTGAAGAAGGCGCATAAGCCATAAAGAATTATG